>NZ_JAZDRH010000004.1:0-178738 GCF_047470865.1 Pseudomonas sp. F1_0610 | reverse complement strand
GAATTAATATTTTTTTAAACATATTCAAATAAATTATTTTTTCAAAATTAGATCTGTAGCAGATAAAATTATTTTTGTTAAAGCTATAAAAGTGCAGTTTGTTGTAAAAACTCTAACTTTAAAAGGGATTTTTATGAATTTTAAATTAAGCTTTTTAATGTTTGCATTGTTAAGCACGAACATGATGCCTGTATGCTCTAAGTCTTTTGATAGAACAATAACTGACGAAGATATTGATAGGGATAATAGCTTTAATGATGATGTAGTTGTTAAAACAACAGATAGATAGTGAGCTTACATTTTGAAGTGGTGTTACTTATTTATATAAAGGGAATTCATATGAAGGTCGAAAATAAAAATATTTTTAAGTTTAGTTTATTAGTTGTTGCTTTAACAGCAGTTAATATCTCATCAGTGTACGCCACTGATTCTGCTGAGGTTGGAATAAAGATTGGTGATCCTCAAATTCATCCAACAGGTGTTAACTTTCATGTAGGAGAGCCTAAAAATGTTCATGTAATAGGCAAGGGAAAAGATGCCATAGGCATACAAACTTTTGGTGAGCGTAGCACTATTGGTATTTATAATGATAATGGCGCAGTAAATATAAACTCAGTAAGTGACACAGGAGCAGCTTATGGAATTAAAAGTGAAAACTCAAAATACTTCGGAATGACTACAAATATGACGTTAGATCCTAATCATGAAAATTTTTTTAATATTAATGTTTCAGGTGCAACTAATAAGAAAAGTGCAGGTATTTTTTCCGATAGCACTAGCAATGTTGGAATCATAATTTTTTGTGGCGGGTTAAATATAACTGCGCATAATGCTGATGGTATTAATGTTAAAGTAAAAATTGGTGGTATTTCTCATCTAAGTGAAGCTGATATTTCACAAGTAGAAAATCGTTATCAGCTTGGTAGAATAAACATTAAAGTAACCTCTGATGTTAATGATAAAATTAAGAGAAGTGCTATTTACTTTGATGGTGAAGGCAGTTCTTATATAGAAAACTACTCTTTAAATATTGAATCTAGTAGTAATGCTATTTATTTAAAGAATGAACATAATATGTTTTTAATAACACCTAATGAGATTAAATCAACAGTGCAGCGTTATAAAATAAGTGGAGATATAGTTTTAGAAAGTGAATCTAAATTAAATCTAGATGGTATTGATTATTTAAAAACTAATATCACAAAAATATCAGGCGGTAAAGCAGAAATTATTTTATCTAAAGGCGGTAATAACTGGAAAAGTCAATGGGACATTACAGGAAACTCCGATGTTAATAGTCTTGAATTAAATAATTCACTTGTGCAGTTTATGAATAAACCTGCTCCCGTTAACACTATGGCAAGGCTGAATAGTAATGCTGGTTTTTATACACTGAACATTGAAGAAAAACTAACAGTTAATGGTGGCGGTACCTTTATTCTTAACACCAATGGTGTGGATTCTGACCATATTTATGTAAAAGAAATGGAAGGTAAAGCGCATTTGTTTGTGAAAGACAACGGCAGCGCCAATGCTACTGTTGATAGTCAGCTTGCGTTAGCTAAAATTGACATCAAAGATGTAGATAGTGGTTTTATCGTCAATGACTTTGAAGCAGGCGGTTATCAATTTTCCGCTAAAGAAGTGAATGGCGAATATGTTGCTAATACCAATGGCCGTTCACATGGCTCAGTTCTTAGCTCAAGTGCGAATGTAGCAGCCAATAGCATGGTAGGCAACTACCTCACCAACCTTGTTGAAACCAAAAATATTCTTAATCGTGTGAGCGACATTCGTAATAATAAAGCCGATAACAACCTGTGGATTCGTGGCTACAACGGTAAAATTAATGCCTTCGAAAGCGGCTTGCTAAGCGGTTTTGACATGAAATATAACGCACTGCAAATCGGTTGGGACAACAAGCTTTCTGTTAATACTCAAGGTAACTTTTACCTAGGCGCTGTAGTGGGTTACACCTATGGTGATCAAGATCATAATTTTGGCTCTGCTAAATTAAAAAGCTACAACGCCTCATTGTATGGCAGCTATATGACAGAAGATCACCTATATGCTGATGTTGTTTTAAAATATGCACGTCTAAACAACGACTTTAAAGTCACCAGCTTAGGCGGCAATAGCGTTAAAGGCGACACCAAAACCAACTCATATAGTTTATCAGCAGGTGTTGGCAAACGCATTTACCTGAACAGCAAAGATCAAGGCTGGTTTATTGAGCCACAAGCACAATTAACGGCAACACACATTGATGCTGCTAGCTATCGTGCATCGAACGGTCTACGCGTAAAACTTGACAGTCAAAACTCAACCTTAGGCCGTTTTGGTGGTTCAGTGGGTTACGACATCAACCAAAGCAGCCTACCAACTACTATTTACGCCAAAGCGGCATTAGTGCGTGAGTTTGCAGGCGGTGCCGATTACTACCTAAATAATGCTAAAGAGCACCACAGCTTTAAAGGCAGCTGGGGGCAATATGGCATCGGTGTTTCTACCAACTTTACACCTAACCAACAACTGTACGTTGACTTTGAAGCCGACCGCGGTGGACGCTTTAAACAACGCCAGTTGAATGTGGGTTATAGCCTAAGTTTCTAGGTTTAACGGAAGTCAAAGAGCAGCTATGGCTGCTCTTTTTAGTTATAGCAAAAAGCTGTGCACGATATCAGTTACACCAGTAATAACAAATTGCACACCCATGCAGATTAAAAGAAATCCCATAATACGTGAGATGGCATCAATTCCACTTTTGCCTAGCCATTGCATAATCGAATTAGCACTACGTAAAGAAACCCACAGCAAGGCTGATATTGCTAAAAAACATACCAGTGGTGCGACATAATAGATCCAAATAGGGTAATTCAAGGGATTGGATGAAATAGTCGCAGCGCTGCTGATGATTACCGCTAATGCGCCGGGGCCCGCTGTTCCCGGCATAGCGATAGGCACAAAAGCAATATTATTAGAAGATTTCTGCGCTAGTTCTTTAGCCTTACCTTCAAGATCTAAATTTTCTTCTAAGGGTTGTTTTGGAAAGAGCATGCCAAAACCAATAACGCTAACAATTAAACCGCCTGCAATGCGTAAACCAGGCATGGATATACCAAAACTAGCCATAACAAATTGGCCTGCATAGAAACCAATGGTCATAATACCAAACACATAGAATGCAGCTAAGCGTGCTTGTTGGTCACGTTCAGCGCGGCTCATCTTGCCAGAAAGGCTTAGAAATAAGACAACTGCTGTCAGTGGATTAGACAAAGGCAACAGCATCATTAAGCCGAGAAAAATAGCTTGTAAGAACTGTATTACTTCCGTCATGCCAACTCCAATCATTGGTTAATGTTGGGATTATGCGATAACTAATGAAATAAAACAGGACATCCTCAATATTGTATGTATAAAAGCATCATAGTCATGTGTTAAAAATGCTTATGGCATAACGTATTTTATTGAAAAGGTCAGCCTGATGATACAAACCTATATAGAACAGATAAAAACTCTTTACGGTGTTGAGCAGGGAGAAGCACTCGGTTTTTCCGCCTTGGAGCTTAAAAATTTAGAAAACCGCTTAAATGTGCAAATTCCAGCGATTTTACGTAGCTATTATTTGGCTTTAGGTAAGGATGAGGTAATTAACCAAGCTTTTAATCACTTAGCACCATTAGCAGAAGTTTGTGTGTCAGACGATGGTTTTTTTGTGTTCTATACGGAAAACCAAGGTGCGGGATGCTGGGGAATTAAAAAGAGTCAACTTACCGAAGAAAATCCACCTGTTTATGTCAATTATGATTTAGCTGGCAGTAGCTCTGAGTGGCTTTTAGATAGTCAGCATCTAGATGGGTTTTTATTAAATGCAGCTATTATTAATGCTGTTCTAGGTGGCGCTGCTTTTAATGCTAATAGCTTTCATATTGCCCCTAAAGGCTTTATGGCTGAGATAGAAGCGAACTGGCAAGAGTTAAAAGATCTAACTGAGCACAAACAGCGTATTTTTACGCGAGACTTTAACGATATTCTTCTTCTTTGTATCAATCCAGAGGATCAAGTTGAAGGCGTATTTATGGGCAGTAATGATAGTGAGTCTTTTGAACAACTACTGGAATCCCTGGATTTAAACTGGGACTACATTAGCGAGGATGACGAAGAATAAGCTACTTAGCTGTACTAGCCTAGCCATCACTTACCTAAGCTAATTAACTTAGGTAAGTCACTATTGTTAGTGAGGGAAAAACGCCTGTAGTTGTGCCTTGAACTTCTCTACATTCTTTTTATTTTTGCCTAAATCAATACACTGTGTTGGCAGTATGCATTTACTCTCAATCTGGATACTTGTATCTGGCATGACATAGATAGAAATATCTTCTCCCCAAGATAACCAATTAACTTTAGCTTTCGCATAAATTTTAGTTTCAGCTATATGCGCGGTTTTCCAATTTAAAGCAGTAACAGTGCTTTTTAATGCTTGCATGACTTTGTCGTGTTCGATGTTTTGTCCTAACACGATAGTTTCTTTATGGTAGGCGGGAAAACCAAAAGACTATCCATATCTCCAGCAATAAAAATTTAAGTATAGAAAATAACATCAAAAAAGCAGCAGATATAAAACATACTTATGCTAAATGGACAGATGTGATTTAGATAGAGGAGGGAGTTGGTGGGCCTGCACGGACTTGAACCGTGGACCAAGGGATTATGAGTCCCCTGCTCTAACCAACTGAGCTACAGGCCCAAAAGAGAGGGCTAAAGTATAACGATATTTTTTCATTTGGCAAATAAAAACCCCCGATAAAATCGGGGGTTAGCATATTTTATTCATCCAAGAAGGAACGCAAGTGCTCGCTTCGTGATGGATGACGCAATTTACGCAAGGCTTTGGCTTCAATTTGACGAATACGCTCACGTGTTACATCAAACTGTTTGCCTACTTCTTCCAGCGTGTGATCGGTATTCATATCAATACCAAAACGCATACGCAGTACTTTAGCTTCACGTTCAGTAAGGCCGCTGAGTACTTCACGTGTTGATTCTTTTAAGCTTTCAGAGGTAGCTACATCAACAGGTGATTGCATAGTAACGTCTTCAATGAAATCGCCTAAATGTGAATCGTCATCATCACCAATAGGGGTTTCCATTGAAATTGGTTCTTTAGCAATTTTTAATACCTTGCGAATACGATCTTCAGGCATGTCCATGCGCTCACCTAATTCTTCAGGAGTAGGCTCGCGACCCATCTCTTGTAGCATTTGGCGAGAAATACGGTTTAGCTTGTTGATTGTTTCAATCATATGCACAGGAATACGGATGGTGCGCGCTTGGTCAGCAATTGAGCGTGTAATTGCTTGGCGAATCCACCATGTGGCATAGGTTGAGAATTTATAGCCACGGCGATATTCAAATTTATCGACGGCCTTCATCAAGCCAATATTGCCTTCTTGAATCAAATCAAGGAACTGCAAGCCACGGTTGGTGTATTTCTTGGCAATAGAAATAACCAGACGTAAGTTGGCTTCAACCATTTCTTTCTTGGCGCGACGAGCTTTTGCTTCACCAATAGAAAGGCGACGGTTGATGTCTTTAATTTCAGAAATGTCTAAGCCAATTTCTTCTTCAAGGGCAATGAGTTGTTGCTGATTACGCTTAATATCTTCGGCGAGCTCAGCAATGCTTTGAGCATATTTGGCTTTGCCTTTAGCAATACCGTCTACCCAATCAAGGTTGATTTCATTACCTGGAAAGAGTTTTAAGAAGTCAGCGCGTGGCATGCGTGCATCACGTACACAAAGCTGCATAATGCTACGCTCTTGTTTACGAATGCGTTGTAGTGTTTCACCAATTAAACCTACTAATGCTTCATATTGTTTAGGTACTAACTTAATTGGCATGAAGAGTTCAGCAAGGCTATCTAAAGCAGCAATAGCTGTACGGTGAGAGCGCTTGTGCTTTTTCAACACTTTTTCTGTTTCTAGCAACTGCGCTTCAATAGCCGCAAAACGGATCTTGGCTTCTTCGGGATCAGGACCACCATCACCAGCTTCTTCATCTTCTTCGCTGGCTTCTTCGGCTTCTTCGTCCTCATCATCTAAATCATCTTTAGCTGATTTGGCTTTATTAGTGCCAGGAATAGGTTGCTCTGGTTCTTGGGCTGCAGGCTCAGGAATACCATCGTCAGGGTCAATATAACCATTGAAGATATCAGTTAAACGCGTGCCTTCGGCAATAGCGCGATTAAAGTCAGTAATGATGCTAGACACTGTGCCGGGGAAATAGGCAATAGCGCCCATGACCTCGCGGATACCTTCTTCGATACGTTTGGCGATTTCAATTTCGCCTTCACGTGTTAATAGCTCAACTGTGCCCATTTCACGCATATACATGCGCACTGGGTCAGTTGTGCGGCCGATTTCAGTTTCCACAGCTGCAAGTGCAGCAGCAGCTTCTTCAGCAGCGGCCTCGTCAGTGTCTGCTTCTGCCATTAAAAGTGCATCAGCATCGGGAGCAGTTTCAAAAACATTAATTCCCATGTCGTTGATCATGCGAATAATGTCTTCAACCTGTTCCGGATCTGAAATATCTTCAGGCAGATGGTCGTTCACCTCGGCGTAAGTCAGGTAACCCTGTTCACGACCGCGAGCGATCAGTTCTTTGAGGCGAGATTGTTGTTGGGCTTTTGCGGACATATCACCCTATCCAAAAAAAGGTCTTGGCCGACGGAAGTTAAAAAAGCATTATACCGCAAATGCGAGCATTTTTTCTACCGAGTACAGCCGGAATTCTGTAAACTGCTGTGTTGTTGAAGCAGTTCACGTAGGTTTTGCTTTTCTTCCTCATTTAATGCGCCAGTTTTTGATTTTTGTATCAAAAACTCTAAGCGTCGCTCACGTTGACGTGCGCTTAAACGATAAATGGTGTCAAAAAACTGTTGTTCAAGGTTGCTCTCATCAATCAGCCATTCCTTTTCGGCGAGGGTGCGCAATAAACGACCTTGCTCCGTCCCATGCCAGCGAGTCAGTAGCTGAAAACTGCTGAGTGTTTCATTTTTTTGCAAAGCTTCTAATAATGCGATCAAAAGCTGAGCATAAGTATCATTTTCATCAGAAAAGAAACTGGTGCTTTCCACTTTTTGTGCTAGTGCAGGGTAGTGCAGTAGAGTGCGGATAGCTGCTAAGTTAGGTGACTCTACAGCGTGCTTTAGCGTTTCTTGCCGAGTTTTAGAGCGCGTTGCTTTTGTGCTGTTAAGTCGTTCTGAAGGTTGATGATGGATATTAGGTGTAGCGTAACCCCAGTAGCTGTCAACAGCATCGTAGGGAGGGTAGTCATAAGGAGCAGAGCTATGTTCTGCTGCGAGACTGTTATCAGTGCTTGGCACTGAGGTTTTAGGGCTGTGCGCTGTAAGCCCTGTAATGTTTTCAAGTTGTTGCAGCATGAGAGTGCGTAAATTAGCACCCTGTATGCGCTGTATTAAGGGTTGCGCTAATGTAGCTAAGTGCGCTTTACCTTCTAAGCTACGAGGATCCGCTTCATCACATAGATGTTGAAAGAAGTATTCCGTTAGCGAAAGAGAGTTTTGTTGCAAGCGAGTTTGAAAGTTGGTTAACCCTTCTTGTCGGATCAAGCTATCAGGGTCTTCGCCCTCTGGTAAGAATAGAAAGCGTGCATGTAGCCCATCTTTTAAACTATTCAAGCAGGAATCAAGTGCTCGCCAAGCAGCCTTGCGTCCAGCATTATCCCCATCAAAACAGAAGATAATAGTGGGCACTAAGCGAAATAGGCGCTTTATATGCTCCTCGCTAGTTGCTGTGCCTAAAGTGGCAACTGCATTGCGTAAGCCCTGTTGGGCTAATGCAATAACGTCCATGTAGCCTTCAACCACAATAATTTCATTTAAATTGCGATTGAATTGACGGGCTTCAAATAAGCCATAGAGCTCTTGGCCTTTGTGGAATACAGGAGTTTCCGGTGAGTTTAAGTATTTGGGCTTGTCATCGCCTAGTACACGCCCACCGAAACCTATAACGCGTCCACGGGTATCGCGAATAGGAAAAATGATTCGCTCACGAAAGCGATCATATCTTTTACCTGTGTCAGGATTTTCAACTAATAAGCCCGCATCAACTAGATGCTTTTGCGTTAAGCTGTCACCACCCAAATGTAAACTAAGGTTATCCCAGCCTGCAGGGGCGAAGCCTAAAAGAAAGTCGCGGGCAATCTCACCAGATAAACCGCGCTGCTTTAAATAATTAACAGCTATTTTACGTTGCGGATGATTTTTTAGCGCCTCTTTATAATAGTCACAGGCCGCTTGTAATAATGGGTAAAGTGGCGAATTAGCGGCTTGTCGAGGTTTGTTGCTGGTAAATTGCTCATCATAAGGAACTTCTAAACCAAGGTTTTTGGCAAGCTCCTCAACAGCTTGAGGAAAGGCTAAGTGGTCATGGTCCATTAAAAAACTAACTGCATTTCCTCCTGCGCCGCAGCCAAAGCAGTAGTAAAACTGTTCATCTGGGTTAACCGAGAATGAAGGTGTTTTTTCTTTATGGAAAGGGCAGCAGGCGGTATGGTTTTTCCCTGTCTTTTTTAATTGGATGCGCGAGCCAATCACATCCAAGATATCGGTGCGATTGAGTACGTCGTCAATAAAAGATTGGGGAATTAATCCAGCCATGCTTTTTTGTGCTTCCACAGTAGGACTTACACTTACTATACCTTAGCTGTAAGGAAATAGGGTGTAGTGATAACACTTAGGATTGGAGTGATCAATAAGACAGAGGCTTTCGCAGAGAGGTCACATATAAAAATTGTAGTCTGCTAAAAAGCCAAAAACCCGGAATATACCGGGCTTTTAGCGCATCGAATATCTATAACTTAGTATGGACGTTCGCGGCGGCGTTGTTCGCGCTGTACTTTTTTAGCGTGGCGTTTTACAGCCGCAGCTGCTTTACGTTTGCGCTCTGCAGTTGGCTTCTCATAGAACTCGCGGCTGCGTACTTCAGCTAGCACACCGGCTTTTTCGCAGGCGCGTTTGAAGCGACGCAGGGCGACGTCAAATGGTTCGTTGTCTTTAAGTTTGACAGCTGGCATTCGGATCGTACCTTCATCAATTAACCGGTGGTTTGTGTGAATACTTATGTGTTTTTCAACAGCTAAGCATCACACCCTCATTAAGGGTTGCGAATGTTACCTCTAATTGAGCAGGAATGCAAAGGAATAAACAAAAAAGCAGGCTGTGCTGTTTTCAGTTAGAATAAATATTCTTTTTACGATGCTTAACCCTAAGAGGTTAATGGCGATAAATTATGTTGGTTTTAGGAATTGAAACATCCTGTGATGAAACAGGGGTAGCCCTTTATCATAGTGAAAAAGGCTTACTCGCTGATGCGCTCTTTAGTCAGATTGATTTGCACCGTGTATATGGTGGTGTTGTCCCTGAATTAGCTTCGCGCGACCATGTTAAGCGTACTATACCGCTAATTAAGCAAGTGCTTAGCGAGGCGAAGTTAACGCGAAATGATATAGAGGCGATTGCCTATACCGCTGGTCCAGGGTTGGTCGGTGCATTACTGGTGGGGGCTTCTTGCGCGCAAGCTATGGCACATGCGCTTAATATTCCTAGTGTAGGCGTGCATCATATGGAAGGGCATTTGTTAGCGCCTATGTTAGAAGATAATCCCCCTGCCTTTCCTTTTGTAGCGTTGTTGGTTTCTGGTGGGCATACCCAATTAGTACGAGTTGATGGCATTGGGCGCTATAAACTGCTGGGCGAATCTATTGATGATGCAGCAGGTGAGGCTTTTGATAAAACCGCTAAGTTGTTGGGGTTACGTTACCCAGGTGGGCCGGAAATTGCGAAGTTAGCAGAACAAGGTGTTGCTAAGCGTTTTAAATTGCCACGGCCAATGACAGACAGGCCAGGTTTGGATTTTAGTTTTAGTGGTTTAAAAACCTCAACCTTAACCGCATGGCAAAAATGCATTGAAGCTAATAATGCCTCTGAACAAAGCAAAGCAGATTTAGCTCATGCATTTCAGGCCGCCGTTGTGGATACTTTGGTTATTAAGTGTGGGCGAGCTTTACAGCAGGAAGGCTTAACGCGTTTGGTTATTGCAGGCGGTGTTAGTGCCAATCAAGCACTGCGTATGGCACTAGAGAAAATGCTATCTCACCTTAATGGCCAAGTATTTTATGCGCGCCCTCGATTTTGTACAGATAATGGCGCCATGATTGCTTATGCAGGTTGTCAGCGTTTGTTAGCAGGGCAAAAAGAAGGTCAGGCTATTGGTGTTAAAGCACGTTGGGCTATGGAAACACTGCCAGCTATTTAGTTAAAAATGGCGCTCACGACCGTACCATAGATCCTTAACATTCTGTCGATGGCGCCAAATTAACAGTATGCTCAAAATACTAACAGGTACTAATGCAGTAGGTTCTTGCCAAGCTAGCATTGGTAAGCTCAGTGGTAACGCTGCCATGGCGGCGGCAGAGCTA
Source organism: Pseudomonas sp. F1_0610 (assembly GCF_047470865.1). Classification (NCBI taxonomy): domain Bacteria; kingdom Pseudomonadati; phylum Pseudomonadota; class Gammaproteobacteria; order Pseudomonadales; family Pseudomonadaceae; genus Pseudomonas; species Pseudomonas sp. F1_0610. Next base: position 168,238 of record NZ_JAZDRH010000004.1, on the reverse strand, counting down.
GTACGGGTAAGGGCAAAGGCTAGAAGCCATGCAGCAATGGCAATCAGAAACGCCGGTGGGTATAAACCCAGTAGCATTCCTGCGCCAGTTGATATACCTTTGCCGCCCTTAAATTGATGGTATAGCGGATACAGATGGCCGAGCACAGCGGCAAGCCCAATCCAAGCTTGTTGTTGAGGGTTTTGCTGGAGGTATTTGGCGACTAAAACAGGCACTAAACCTTTAGCAATATCGCCAATTAAGGTAAGGATAGCGAGTTGCCGACCGGCTACACGTAGCATATTGGTGGCGCCTGGATTACCTGATCCTTGCTCGCGCGGGTCTACTCGCCCGTAGCGTTTGCTAAGAAAAATCGCAAACGAAAACGAGCCAAGCAAATAGGCGCTAATGATCTGTAACCAAAACTCCATTCAGGTTTACTCGAGGCTAGTTAAGTCTTGATTCTAACGAGGTACATGCCAAGATGGACATAGTATTCATCGAAAGTCTAGAAGTAGAAACTGTCATTGGTGTTTATGACTGGGAACGCACCATTCATCAGTGTCTAATTATAGACTTGCATATGGGATGGGATAACCAACCTGCAGCCCTAGGCGATGATATCACGCTTGCATTAGATTATGCTGCTGTTAGTGCACGTATTCAAAGTTTTGCTCAGCAAGCTAGTTACCAACTGGTTGAAACATTCGCAGAGGACTTGAGTAAAGCGCTGCTTACTGAATACAAACTACCTTGGTTACGGTTAAAAATCACTAAAAAAGGTGCTGTGAAAGAAGCTTCTGGTGTTGGCGTGGAGATTGAACGCGGATGCCGCCAGTAGAAGTATTCTTTGGAATAGGGAGTAATTTGCAGCGGGAGCAACACCTGTGCGCAGCATTGGATGAACTGAGCCAGTTATGTGGCCAGTTACACTGCTCACCTGTCTTTGAAAGCCAGCCTGTAGGTGGGCAGAAACTGCCCTTTTTAAACATTGTAGTGAGTGCTACTTGCAGCCTGTCCTTATCTGATTTACATAACCAACTAAAGCAAATAGAAATGCGATATGGGCGTCGAGTAGAAGGTCAGCAAGCTGTCCCATTAGACATTGATATTTTATTGTATGGTAACGCAGTCGGCACCTTTGAGAACATTGAGCTACCACGAGTAGATCTAATTAAATATGCCTTCGTAATGTGGCCTATGGCGTTGTTATTTCCTCAAGGAATACATCCTGTTGAGCATAAAAACTATGCTCAATTATGGGCCGAATACTTAGGGCAGGCTCAGCTTTGGCCTGTTCCTTTTGTCTGGCAAGGACAAGCATTAACACCTGAGGCGTTGTTGGTTAAGTAAATTCTTGACTGCCTAGTCAAAGTGGCATGTTAGACGATCTGCTGAGTCTGTTTTGTGTGCAAAAGCTAAAGCAAGGGTGTATGTTGCTCCTAAAAATAGGTTTAACCTATTTGATTTCCTGCGTTAAAACGCTTGTCTTTGTTAGTTAGCAAAGCATTTCTTATAAAAATAATGACGAATACTTTGGGTAAGAGGTCATCATGTTATTGCGTGGTTTAACTTGGTTGATTCTATTTCAACTTTTAGGCACAGCTTTGAATATGCTTGTTATTAGCATTATTCCAGGCCCTATTTTGGGGTTTGTGCTGCTGTTTATTTTTCTGTTGATTCGTGGTGAAACAACAGAAGATTTAGATGCCGCCGCGAGCAGCTTATTAAAATACTTGCCGTTATTACTAGTGCCACCTGCTGTAGGGATTATGGCGCACTGGGACTTAGTTAAAGCAAGTTTTCTGGCCGTAGTAGGCAGCTTATTTATTTCTATTGTAGTCAGCATCGTCTTTGCAGGATGGCTAATGCAATACCTTATGCAGCGCCAAGCGCGTAAGGAGAATCAAGAATGATAAGTACAACCTTAGACGCTGTGGTACACCATCCTTTATTTTTTATTTTTATTACCTTAGCTGTTTTTCAATTAGCGCAAAAAGGCTATGAAAAAACGGGTTCTATGTTTCTCCAGCCAGTATTAGTTTCTATGCTAGTTATTATTGGCCTGTTAACTTTACTGGGCGTGGATTATCAAGAATATAAACAGGGTACTACCATGCTCACCTTGTTATTAGGTCCAGCCACAGTCGTACTGGCGGTACCACTCTTTTTAAATATGCGCCGAGTGCGCGCTGTATTTTGGCCTGTTTTAATTACCTTGGTATGCGCTGGCACATTAGCTACGGTATTGGGCTTTGGCTTAGCATGGCTGTTTGGAGCAGATGAACTTATTGTGAAAACAATGGCGCCTAAATCAGTAACCACGCCTATTGCTATGCTAGTGGCTGATGAAATGGGTGGCTCAGCTTCCTTGGCGGCTGTTTTTGTGATGATTACCGGTGTGTTAGGCGCTATGATGGGTGTTGAATTACTACGCTTATTTAAGATTAAAACGCCTGCCGCAGTAGGCATTGCTTTAGGTATTAGTGCTCACGCCGTAGGTACAGCACGCGCGTTACAAGAAGGCAATGAAGAAGGGGCTTTCTCCGCGCTAGCCATGAGCATCATGGGATTATTGACGGCGGTATTAATGCCATTAATTGCCAGCATCATCATTTAACTAGCCTTGTTAGCTGCTGTGCCTAACATAGCAGCTAGCCCTCTTTTTATAATAGTTTGTTGTGAGCAAATTAATGTGCTGGCACTAAGCTGGCTATCTATGGTTTTTCAGTATTCATGCTAAGATGATGCAGTTTTTCACTGAGTTGGAGCTGTATATGAGGCTATCTTTACCATCATTTGCAAAAGCCCCCGTTTTAGTTGTGGGTGATGTAATGTTGGATCGCTACTGGAATGGCAGTACGTCGCGCATTTCGCCGGAAGCGCCAGTACCAGTTGTGAAAGTAGATCATATGGAAGACCGCCCAGGCGGAGCTGCCAACGTTGCATTAAATATTGCGGCTTTAGGAGCGCCTGTATCCTTAGTCGGCGTTACAGGTAAAGATGAGGCGTCCACCGCTTTAGCTCAGCAACTGGCTTCAGTGGGTGTGCAAACCTACTTTCAGCAGCTTGAAAACCAGCCAACCATTGTTAAATTGCGTGTGATGAGCCGTCATCAACAGTTGTTGCGCATGGACTTTGAAGATCGCTTTAATACCGATCAAGCCGCCTTATTAGCTCAGGTTGATGCTTTGTTAGACGGTGTTAAAGTGTTAGTACTGTCCGATTACAACAAAGGTACATTGCAAAATCACCAAGCCTTATTACAAGCCGCTAAGCGCAAAGGTGTTGCTGTATTAGCGGACCCTAAAGGGCATGATTTTAGTATTTACCGTGGTGCGAGTTTGCTCACGCCTAACCTAGCTGAGTTTGAAGCTATTGTTGGTTATTGTAGCGATGAAGAGCAGATAGTTACGCGTGGCGCTCAACTTATGCAAGAGCTTGAATTAGGCGCATTGTTAGTCACTCGCAGTGAACAAGGCATGACCTTATTACGACCTAATTTGCCAGCCGTGCATTTGCCAGCAAGAGCGCGCGAAGTCTTTGACGTGACAGGTGCAGGCGATACTGTTATTTCTACAATGGCGGCTGCTATAGCAGCAGATGAGCCGCTACCGCAAGCCATGGCGTTAGCCAATATTGCTGCAAGTATTGTGGTTGGTAAGCTAGGTACTTCCACCGTCAGTGCGCCAGAGCTCAGACGTGAAGTGCAGAAAAATAGTAGCTCAGGGCGAGGAATTCTAACCATAGAACAATTAAAGACTATGGTTGAGGAAGCTCGTGCTCAAGGTGAAAAGATTGTTTTCACTAATGGTTGTTTTGATATTTTACATGCAGGACATGTGAGCTATTTAGAGGAAGCCCGCCAGTTAGGTGACCGCTTAATCGTGGCCGTTAATAGTGATGCCTCGGTGACCAAGTTAAAAGGCATAGGCCGTCCAATTAATGCGGTGGAACGCCGTATGATGGTGCTTTCAGGACTTAGCGCAGTAGATTGGACAACCAGTTTTAATACAGATACCCCTGAAGACTTACTGCGCATCTTAAAGCCTGATGTGCTCGTTAAGGGAGGGGATTATGGGGTTGATCAAGTAGTAGGCGCAGATATTGTGTATGCCTATGGCGGTGAAGTAAAAGTGCTGGGCTTAGTGGAAAATAGCTCAACTACAGCTATTGTCGAAAAAATTAGAAGTAAATAAGAAAAGGCGACTTTAAGTCGCCTTTTTCATACCAGAGGTAAGCCTCTTATTTGAGCAAAGAGGCTAGAGTAGTTACATTGCTGGCTAAGTGAGTTGGATTAATAGTGCCAATAATGGCGCTGCTGACGCCTTCTTGTGCAAAAATTAACTCAAAGCTGGCTTTGACGGGATCAATACCAGCCGCTAAACACGCATGCCCGCTGGCGAGTGCTTTTTTAATTAATATGGCTTTGTTTTGTTGCGCTGCACGTTGGATCACCTGCAGTTCATCTTGCTGTTGTAAATTAAATGTCACCATGGCCGCATCGCCTTGTTCTAATGCAAGCAATCCGCCTTCTACGGTTTTACCGGAAAAGCCAAAACTTCCAATTTTGCCTTCTTGTTTAAGCAAGGCAAGGGTGTGATAGACCTCTTCTTGTTGTAGTACAGCCATATCATTGCCGTCAGAATGTACCAATACCATTTCGATAAAGTCGGTATTTAAACGCTGTAAGCTACGCTCAACAGAAAAACGGGTATGGGTTGCTGAAAAATCAAAGGATGAGAGGTTGTTATTAAACTCTTCACCTACTTTACTAACAATAATCCATTCATGGCGCTGGCCCTTCAATAAGTAGCCTAAGCGTTCCTCACTGATACCATAAGCTGGCGCTGTATCGAGCAAATTAATACCTAAATCCCGTGCTTGGGCTAGTAGATTAAGCGCTTGTTGGTCATCAGGAATAGTAAAACCATCAGGATATTTTACGCCTTGGTCGCGGCCAAGTTTTACTGTGCCTAAACCTAAAGGCGATACTTGCAGCCCAGTATTACCTAGTGGGCGATATACATCATGCAAACTAAGCATTAAAACAGCGTCTCCCATGCCGGTTGAGCAATCTCAGGTTGCGCTAAGACAGCCTGTAAAGCTGGAGCTTGTGGAGTGATATGGTCAGTATTGAGACTGTTGATGACGCGATCCGCCAAATCAGGAGAAAGCGCCAGCTTAGTTGGCCAAGTGACCAACAGCTTGCCTTGTTGTGCAAGAAAAGCATTGTCAGGTCGAACTAAGCCAGACTGTGCAGGCTCTGCTCGATCAACCCGTAAGGTGCGCCAGCTTAACTGGCTTTGATCTAGCCAAGGAATAAGGTCAGCTAGTTCTTTTTGTGCTGCACGGATTTGCTCTGCTTCATTGCGCGCAACGCCTTCAGCTTCAGCTAGGTTGCCTCCTAAATACCAAACCCATTGGCCGTCAGCGGCTGGATGTGTGGTAATGGTAATGCGTGGTTTAGTTCCAGCGCCTAAGCAATGAGCATAAATAGGTTTAAGGTTGGCACCTTTAACCAATACCATGTGCAATGGACGTAATTGTTGTTGTGGTTGGGTTTGAGCAAAGTCATTTAATAATGCTTGGGTACCTTGCCCTGCGCAGAATATGACGCGTTGAGCCTGTATCTGGTGCTCATCAGCGGTAATTCCAATGAGCTGCTGTTGCTGATCGTATAAAGGTTTAATCGTTTGTGCTTTCAGTAAGGCGCCTTGCGCTAAACCAGCTAACTTTTGAATCACGCTAGGGACATCCAGTACCAGTTCAGATAAACGATAAACCTTGCCTTTAAATTTTTTATCTTGTAAAGCTGGAGGTAGTTCCGCGCCTTTTACCGCATCTACGCGTCCACGCATAGCTTTGCTAGCAAAAAAACTGGTTAAGTTGCCAGCAATAGAGCCAGGTGACCATAAATAATGGGCATTAGATAAAACACGAACACCTGTGAGATCAATTTCTCCTTCGCCTGCAATAGCTCGGCGCCAGCGTTCAGGCATATCAGCAATAGCTTCAGATGAACCCGTGAGCGCACCATGCAGTGCGTATTTGGTGCCACCATGAATAATCCCTTGAGATTTAACGCTTTGCTCGCCGCCCAAGCTATGTTGCTCAACCAGTAAACTGCTATAACCTAGTTTACCTAAGCGGGCATTAAGCCATAAACCTGCGATGCCACCACCGACAATAACAATATCGGTTTGGAGTTGAGAAGACATGAGCATCCTCAAAATAAAATTTTCTTCAGTATAACTTAACTTAGTCGCTAACTCTGCAGTTAAGCTTTAGCGCAAGCTTTTGCTATTTTTTCAAAAAAGGCGCAAAAGCTGTGGTATAACGCTCTTCAAAGCCTTGTTCCGTTTTAATAATCATAAACACAGGCATGTTGAGTTTTTCGGCGATGGCTAAGCCTCTTTCTGGGCCTAGTACATTGAGCCCTGTAGAGAAACCGTCGGCAGTCATGCAGTTGTCGGCTAACACGGTAATGGAAACTAGGTTGTGATTAATAGGCTTAGCTGTGGTGGGGTCTATCGTATGGGAATAACGAACCCCTTCTTGTTCAAAATAATTGCGATAATCACCTGATGTGGCAATGGCTAAATCACCAGGCTGAATAATTTCTTGCGCTGTTTGCTCCATTTGTCCATAGACAGGACGCTCAATCGCAATACGCCAACCAATATGTTGATCATTCTTGCCTTTAGTGCGTAACTCGCCACCAATATCGACCATGTAGTTGTGAATGTTTTGGCGTTCTAGATACTCAGCAACCACATCTACACCATAGCCTTTAGCAATAGAGGAAAGGTCTAGGTAAAGCTCAGGAATGCTTTTACTGAGTGTATTATTGTTTACCTGTAATTTATCAATACCTGTCCACGCCCGACGCTCGGCTAAGGCTTGCTCGGAAGGCGCTTGAATTTTTTTTAGCTCAGGGCCAAATCCCCACAGGTTAACCAAAGGGCCAACGGTTATATCTAAGGCACCCTCAGTAAGTTGATTAATACGTATAGCTTCAGCCACCACTTTTGCTGTCGCTGGAGAAACAGTAAAGGCAGTGTTTACCTCTTTGCTGCTATTAAAAAGGCTAAGCTCAGAATGAGGACGATAAGTGGACATTTGATCGTTCACCTCTTCAAGTAAGCGATCAATCTCTTTTTGTAATTGAGCAGGAGAAGGGCTGCTAGTAGTAGGTACATACTTAACATTGTAGTAAGTGCCCATGGTCTGCCCTTCGAGCTTGATAGTTTGAGGGTCGCCACAAGCGCTAAGTAAAAAAGCGCTAAACAACACAATTAGCCAAGAAAAAAATAGACGATTTGACATAGTACTTAACCTTTTATCGCAGAAAGCAGGCTGCATCATCTAGCAAGACAAACTGAACAACAACTGCTAATTAAACTTTGTTAATAATTAAAATCATTTCATTCAGGAAAATGTCATTTGTGTTGAGTTTGACATAAAGTTGATGGGCTTTTTATAAAACGAGTAGACTGCCCGCAATTGATAAATGAAGTTAATCGTATGAATCGTTTTTGGTATAGCCTATTTTTTTATGTATGTACGCCTTTGTTATTACTGCGCTTATGGCGTCGATCTAAACAAGCACCCGCCTATAAAAAGCGTATAGCTGAGCGTTTTGCACGTCAGCTTCCGGCGTTTAAAAAAGGCGGTGTGTGGCTGCATGCTGTATCTGTGGGGGAAAGTATTGCGGCTGCACCTGTGGTGAAGGCATTACAAGCAAGCTATCCCAACCTACCTATAACCATCACCTGCATGACGCCAACAGGCTCCGAACGCATACAAGCCATGTTTGGCGATAGCGTACAGCATTGTTATTTACCCTATGATTTACCCAGCTGTGCTAAGCGCTTTTTGCAGGCAGTGCAGCCAAAACTGGCGATTGTGATGGAAACTGAACTATGGCCTAACCACATTCATCATTGCTATAAAATGCAGATTCCTGTGGTGTTAGCTAATGCGCGCTTATCTGCACGCTCGGCTAAAGGCTATGCCAAGTTTCCGAAATTAGTTAAACCTATGTTGCAGCATCTAAGCTTAATCGCAGTACAAACCCAAACAGAAGCCGAGCGCTTTTTAGCCTTAGGTGCTACTGAAGCACAGGTTCAAGTAACAGGGTCAATCAAGTTTGACTTAAGCATTGCTCCTGAAATTCTATCGCGTGCGCAGCAATTGCGTGAAAGTTGGCAGGCTCAACAGCGGTTGGTTTGGATTGCAGGTAGCACCCATCAAGGGGAGGATGAACAGCTTCTAGCTGCACATCAACAGCTATTAACGGATCGCCCTGATGCGTTATTGATTTTAGTACCTCGCCATCCCGAGCGTTTTGATGCTGTTTTTGCTTTATGCCAAGCACAAAAGATGGCAACCCAGCGTCGCTCTACACAGGCATTAGTGGATAATACGCATCAAGTTTTATTAGGCGATACCATGGGGGAAATGCTATTGCTCTATGCCTGTGCCGATATGGCCTTTGTGGGCGGTAGTTTGGTCGAGCACGGTGGGCATAATCTATTAGAGCCTGCCGCATTAGGAAAGCCCGTGCTTTCTGGAAAGCATATATTTAACTTTTTGGATATTGCTGAGCAACTGCTTGAAGCAGGTGACTTGCTGCAAGTGGAAGATAGCCAACAACTTGCGCAGGTCCTATTAATGCTGGCTGAAAATCCCGCAAAGGCCCAGCACATGCGTGAAGCAGGGTTTAGCGTGTTGCATAATAATCAGGGCGCTTTGCAGCGCCTGATGGACGCTGTCGCGCAGGTTAAAAGTTTTTAAGGGCGTCTTTTAATGCCTTGTTAACCGACTTAGTGATATTTGACTCGGCAACTGATTCGCCTTGTCCTTGCCAAACAATTTGTCCTGTTTGAAGATCACGCAAGCTAACCTGAGCGTTGATGTACTCTTGAGTATAGGTTGGGTTGGTTAAGGGTACAGACACACCGACGCCAGAATAGCCGTGGCGTCCGTGGCGAGAGTAGCGCCCAGCACCGTATGAAATATCAGGATAATAATCACGGTACTCGGTGCGCTTGGTGGTTTGGATACTGACCTGTACTGCCAACTGAGCTGTGCCACCTTGCACAGGGCGTAACCCGCGCTGATCTAATGCAGCAGCGGTAAGGTTTTGCGCCTCTGCAAAGGAAATATCTGCGTTATTACTTAATACGGGGGGTGCAGCCCATTGCCAGTTGCGATACGCCGATAAGTCAGCACTTTTGGCAGGATAGGCACTGGCATCAAAATGATCTTTAGCGTTTACGGGTGCATCAGCTAATGGCTTAGATTGTGCTTGATAAGGGTTGTTAGATTGACAGGCACTCAGCACAAGACTGCTGAGGATAACTAAGGCTAATCGTTGCATAACTACTCCTTAACGAGGTTGGCACAGCCAATGTAAATAACGACCTAGCAGCGATAGGCTAGGATGACGTCGATAACTAAGTTCAGTTGCAATCATTTCTTCCAGTGCAATCTTTTCTTGGAATTTCGCTAGCATATAATCATGGAACACGCGAATACCACTGCGATGTTGAATTTTCCAAAGTGGTTCTACAAAGGCTTCTACCTGTCGCGGATCTAGGGGCTGCTGTGGCGTTAAGCTGCCTTGTTCGCCTGCAAAGTTTAACTTAGCCAGCTTGCGTAAGTTACCCTTTATAAGATTGCGAAATACTAAGGAATCTTTGTTGTAAAAGGCTAAGGATAACCAACCATCGGTTTTCGTAAACTGTTTTAGTACTGGCATTATCTCAGCAGGTTGGGCCAACCATTCTAACACTGCATGGCAGAGCACTAGATCATATTGTTCTGTCAGTATATTTGGCAGTTCTTGCCATGAGGCTTGAATAAACTCGGCTGTTAAGCCTTTTTCGGCAAACTGCTGTTGAGCGCCTTCAAGCATTGGCAGTGCGGGTTCAGTAAAGGTGATCTGATGCCCTTGCTCGGCCAGCCAAAGCGACATATGGCCTAAGCCACCACCGACATCTAGAATGCGTAAAGGTGTTGTGGCAAGTACTTCAGTTAAGTCGGCTTGCAACGCTGCAAGGCGCACAGCACCTTTGCTACCGCCGTAAATTTTATGGGCAAAATGAGCCGCCAGCTCATCAAAATGGCAATCTTGCATAGTGACTCCTAACAATGCGCTTAGCATAACAAATAGCAAGCCAGCACAGGCACTCTAGCAAATAGAAAATAATTTTCTGTCATATTGTTGTCACATAGCCTTCTTAAAGTAAGCATCAAGCAGAAACGAATAATTCTGTGAATTTATTCAAGTCTCTCAAGGAGCAATGCATGAAACTTAAACGTCTGATGGCAGCCCTGACCGTTGTAGCAGCAGGTATCGGTGCTTCTAGCGCAATCGCCGCGGTAGATCCAAAACTGCCAGACTATACAAAAACCTCAGGTGTGTCAGGTAACCTATCAAGCGTTGGTTCTGACTCTCTCGCCAATTTAATGACACTTTGGGCAGAAGAGTTTAAACGTAACTACCCGAACGTAAATATTCAGATTCAAGCGGCTGGCTCCTCTACCGCGCCTCCTGCACTAACCGAAGGTACTGCGAATTTAGGCCCTATGAGCCGTCCTATGAAGGATAATGAAATTCAAGCTTTCGAAGAAAAATACGGTTATAAGCCAACCGCCGTTCCAGTAGCTATTGATGCGTTGGCCGTCTTTGTACATAAAGATAACCCTATCAAATCATTAGATATGGCACAGGTTGATGCTATTTTCTCTAGCACACGCTTGTGTGGTGGCGAGAAGGATATCAAGACTTGGGGCGATCTAGGCCTAACAGGTGAGTGGGCCAATAAGCCTGTTCAACTTTTTGGACGTAACTCAGTATCGGGCACTTATGGTTACTTTAAAGAATCTGCTCTGTGTAAGGGTGACTTTAAAGCTAACGTTAATGAGCAGCCAGGTTCGGCCTCTGTGGTGCAGTCTATTTCTAGCACACTAAACGGCATTGGTTACTCAGGTATTGGTTACCGTACTTCTAGCGTACGTGCTGTGCCATTATCGAAAAAAGGCGGTGAAGCATTTGAAGCCAGTGAAGCAAATGCGTTAGCTGGTAAGTTTCCGCTATCACGCTACTTCTATATTTATGTGAACAAAGCACCAAACAAACCACTTAGCCCAATTGATGCACAATTCGTTAAGCTAGTGTTATCAAAACAAGGTCAAGAAGTTGTAGTAAAGGATGGTTATATTCCACTACCTTCCAAAGTAGTTGAGAAAACGCTCACTGATCTTGGTTTAAACTAAGTCAGTAAAACTAGCCCCGTATTCTGTTTTCAGGATATGGGGCTTTGCTGTTTCTGCTGTTTTGTAAAAGCATATCTTGCAAAAATATGACGAAAAAATGACAGTCTGTCATATTGTTGTCATCTAACTAGATCAGGATATGTGTATCCCAATTTAGGTTGAGTGGTGTATGAACAATTCTCCATCATCGCAACGCATTGATTTTGAAACACCTGTGTTGCAGCGTAAACGACGTATCCGCAAGCTAAAAGACCATCTAACACGCTGGTATGTATCAGTAGGCGGTTTGCTAATTCTGGCGGCCATTACACTGATATTTTTCTATCTTGCCAGTGTCGTCATGCCAATGTTCAAAGGAGCTGAACTGGAGAAATGGTCAAATAGCACGCCAGAATGGTTAACGAATAGTGATGAAAAACCGCTTTTTTTAGCCATTGAAGAACAGAATCAAATAGCCATGCGTTTAAATACGCAAGCGCAAGTGCAGTTTTTTAATTTAGAAACTGGCCAGGCGTTACAAAGTATTTCTTTGCCTATCCCTCAAGGACAACGCATTACTTCTGTAGCGCAAGATGAGCCAGGCAGCCGTACTCTGGTAGTGGGATTAAGTAATGGCCAAGCCTTGGTGTTTGAGCATAACTACCGCCTGAGTTATCCAAACAACGTAAAAACTGTCACCCCAAGTCTTAGTTATCCGTATGGGGAAGAGCCCATCACGCTAGATGATAAACAGCAAGCGCTAACACAAATTGCCGTAAGCTCAAGTAAAACAGGATTGTTATTGGCTGGCTCTTCGGGTTTAGAAGTGCATGCTTTAAATATTGAGCGTGAAGAAAACTTTATGACAGGCGAGGTTGAGCTAACCTCCAAGAATATTCATATTCCTGCTGTAGATGAGCCTGTTACATCATTGTTAGTTGATCCGCGGCATCAGTGGTTATATGTATTTAGCGCGAAATCTACCCTAGATGTATTTGATCTGCGTAAGCGTGTTTTAAATGGACGCTATAAGCTAGCTGAGTCGAGCGAAACAACAGTTACAGCCAGTAGTTTCTTATTAGGCGGAATCTCTCTTTTAATTGGCGATTCAAACGGCGGAATTAGTCAGTGGTTTATGGTACGTGACAAAGAAGGACAGTCTAGCCTTAAACGCATACGTGACTTTAAATTAAGCAATTCGCCCATTAATCAAATTATGCCCGAGGAGCGCCGTAAAGGTTTCTTGGCCATGGACATTAATGGCAGTTTAGGTATTTTCCACAGCACAGCTCATCGTACGGTTTTACGTGAAAAAATAGCTGCAACGAACTCAGTTGCTGTGTTAGCACCACGTGCTTCAGCCTTATTGGTAGAAGAAGGTAATAAATTACAAACTTGGAAAATTGATAATCCACATCCAGAGATTTCCTGGAGTGCACTCTGGGGTAAGGTATGGTACGAAAGCTATGCAGAACCTGATTATGTATGGCAGTCCACCTCAGCCAATAGCGACTTTGAACCTAAGCTTAGTTTAACGCCTTTAGCCTTCGGTACCTTAAAAGCTGCTTTCTATGCCATGTTATTGGCAGCTCCTTTGGCTATTTGTGCCGCCATTTATACTGGCTACTTTATGGCACCAGCGTTACGTAGTCGAGTGAAGCCTGTTATTGAATTAATGGAAGCCTTACCTACAGTTATTTTAGGTTTCTTTGCGGGTTTATTCCTCGCGCCTTATGTTGAAGGGCATCTCCCCGGAATTTTTAGCCTCTTACTGATAATGCCCTTTGGTATTTTATTAGCCGCATGGTGCTGGAGCCGCTTACCTGAAAAAATTCGTTTAATAGTACCTGATGGTTGGGAAGCGGCCATTCTCATTCCCGTTGTATTGCTAATAGGCTATGGCTCATTAAGTATGAGCGGGCATTTGGAAAACTGGTTCTTTGGTGGCGATATGCGCTTATGGCTGACTAATGATCTCGGTATTCCTTTTGATCAGCGTAACGCCTTGGTAGTTGGCTTAGCGATGGGCTTTGCGGTTATTCCAAACATTTATTCTATTGCTGAGGATGCTGTATTTAGCGTGCCACGCAGTCTGACATTTGGCTCATTGGCGCTAGGCGCCACACCATGGCAGACCTTGACGCGAGTAGTCATCCTAACAGCTAGCCCAGGTATCTTTTCTGCCTTAATGATAGGCATGGGGCGTGCAGTAGGAGAAACCATGATCGTGCTTATGGCAACAGGTAATACGCCCATTATGGAAGCCAATATTTTTGAAGGGCTACGTACTTTAGCCGCTAACGTTGCAGTGGAAATGCCTGAGTCAGAAGTGGGAAGCAGCCATTACCGCGTACTTTTCTTAGCCGCGCTTGCGTTACTGCTCTTTACCTTTGTGATGAACACATTGGCTGAGCTAATTCGCACTCGTTTACGCAAGAAATATGCATCTCTGTAAGGGCAAGGTGAACTCGTGAAACAGAAAACATTTAAAGCATGGTTTAACAGCGGTTCTCCTTGGATTTGGATGAATGCTGGCGCTGTGGCTATCGCCATTATTATGACAGTAGGCTTACTTGGTGTTATTGCCATTAAAGGCTTAGCTCACTTTTGGCCTGGGCAAATTGTACAGGCAACCTACACAGTGCCTGGGCAAACAGCGCAAATAGTGGCGGGCGAGCAAGTCGAAATTGAGCAAGTACCACGTGCGCGCCTAGTTAGCTCAGGCTTACCTGTTGAAAAAGAAGGGAGCGAGTTTATGACTCGTGAGCTACTTAAAGTAGGTAATCGTGATATCTATGGTGCTGACTTTAGCTGGGTGGTCGCAGAGTGGTTGACGGCTGAACACTACCCTAAAGATATTATGGCTATGGAGCGTCGTGAGTGGGGTAACTTCTACGGTTACCTTGTAGCGGTCAAAGAAAATGGCAAGGTCATAGCCGAAGGTAATCAAGGCTGGCAAGAGTTTCAAAGCCGTTTAAGCCGTGGTGCGGATCTCTACCAGCAACAAGTTGCTATTCAAAAGACAGATATTGGTCATATTAACAGCGGCCTAGAGCGTATTCGTTTGGATACGCGTAAATTAGAGTTGCAGGGCAAGCTAAACGAAAGCGCTCAAGCAGAATTAGCAGCGCGAAAAGCCAAACTAGACGCTGAATATCGCGTACTAGAAACACGCTTAGCCGAAGTGAATAACCAATTAAGCCGTGATAGCGTAGTGGTAAAAAGTGTTGATGGGCGCGAGCTGGAAATCAACTTGTCGAAGATTGTGAGGGCGTATCAACCCAATAATATGTCGGTTTTTGGCAAGCTAGGCTTCTATGGCGAAAAACTCTGGGAGTTCGTCAGTGATGAACCACGTGAGGCCAACACAGAAGGTGGTATTTTTCCTGCTATTTTTGGCACTGTGTTAATGACCATTATTATGGCGGTAATTGTAACGCCGCTAGGTGTCATAGCCGCTGTTTATCTGCGTGAATACGCTAAACAAGGTGCGCTTACGCGAGTTATCCGTATTGCCGTGAATAACCTAGCTGGTGTTCCTTCTATTGTGTATGGTGTGTTTGGCTTGGGTTTCTTTGTGTATGTTTTAGGCGGATCACTCGACCGTTTATTCTTCCCTGAAGCAGCACCAGCACCTACCTTTGGTACACCAGGCTTGCTATGGGCATCGTTGACCTTGGCGATTCTTACCTTGCCTGTCGTTATTGTAGCAACAGAGGAAGGCTTAACACGCATTCCACGAGCATTACGTGAAGGCTCTTTAGCATTGGGGGCGACTAAATCTGAAACGCTATGGAAGATTGTGTTGCCAATGGCAAGTCCAGCCATGATGACAGGCTTGATTCTTGCCGTAGCTCGTGCAGCCGGTGAAGTAGCGCCGTTAATGTTGGTCGGTGTAGTAAAACTAGCGCCTAGTTTACCTTTAGATGGTAACTACCCCTACTTGCATCTGGACCAAAAAATCATGCACTTAGGCTTTCATATTTACGACGTTGGTTTCCAAAGCCCGAACGTGGAAGCCGCGCGCCCACTTGTATATGCCACAGCATTCTTACTGGTGTTAGTGATTATTTTATTGAATATCTCTGCGGTGTGGATACGTAACCACTTGCGCGAAAAATACAAAGCACTTGATAACTAACTAGATCGTGCATTGAGTAAAAATTTTGGAGTCAATTATGCAAAGCCAACCAATAAACACTTTAGGTATTGATCTAGATGCTTTAGGTCGTGCACGTCAAAAGCTTAGCCTTGCCGACGAGCAAATTGCCTTACGTATTCCAGGTTTAAATCTGTATTACGGCGAAAAACAAGCGCTGTATAACGTGCAAATGAGCATTCCTAAAAAGCGGGTTACAGCTTTTATTGGACCTAGTGGATGTGGTAAATCGACCTTGCTACGCAGTTTCAATCGCATGAATGACCTAGTTGATGGGTGCCGTGTTGAAGGTGAAATCTTGTTGGATAATGAAGATATTTACCGTAAAGGCCTAGATGTTGCTGAATTACGCCGTCGTGTCGGTATGGTGTTTCAAAAGCCAAATCCATTTCCAAAGAGTATTTATGAAAATGTGGTGTATGGTTTGCGCATTCAAGGCATTAACAAGAAGCGCGTACTTGATGAAACTGTAGAGTGGGCGTTAAAAAGTGCGGCTTTATGGGAAGAAGTAAAAGACCGTTTGCATGATTCAGCACTTGGTTTATCAGGCGGACAGCAACAGCGTTTAGTCATTGCACGCACTGTTGCAGTGCAGCCAGAAGTTCTATTATTGGATGAGCCTTGCTCAGCCCTTGACCCTATTTCTACCCTAAAAGTAGAAGAGCTTATTTATGAGCTTAAAGAGCGTTTTACCATTGTCATGGTAACACACAATATGCAGCAAGCTGCTCGTGTTTCTGATTACACTGCCTTTATGTATATGGGGCAATTGATTGAGTTTGGTGACACTGACACGCTTTTCACCAACCCAACCCAAAAACGTACAGAAGATTATATTACTGGTCGCTACGGCTAGTAGTCTGTCTAGCAACCCCCTGTTATCACCCCCTAAGTGAGATGGAATTATGCAAAAAGAAACGCTAGGCCAACATATTTCCCAGCAATTCAATACTGAAATTGAAGAGCTACGTAGCCGCTTTTTAGGTATGGGCGGTTTAGTTGAGAAGCAAGTTAACGAAGCTATTACTGCTTTGGTTGAAGGCGATTCAGGCTTGGCGCAATTAGTGCGTGAAGCGGACAAGCATACCAACCAAATGGAGGCGACTATTGATGAAGAGTGCGTACGTATTTTAGCGCGCCGCCAGCCTGCTGCCTCAGATTTACGCTTAATCATAAGTATTTCTAAAGCAGTGATTAGCCTTGAACGTATTGGTGATGAATCAAAAAAAATTGCCAAACGTGCTATTGCTTTGAGTGAAGAAGGCGCAGAGGCAACACATGGCTATGTAGAAGTTCGCCACATTGGAGATCAAGTTCGCCGCATGGTGCAAGAAGCGCTAGATGCCTTCGCACGTTTTGATAGCCAACAAGCTCGGGAAGTTGTGGCATACGATAAAAATGTTGATCGCGAGTACAAAACAGCACTACGTGAGCTGGTCACCTATATGATGGAAGACCCACGTTCAATTTCTCGTGTGCTTAATGTTGTTTGGGTACTGCGCTCATTGGAGCGCATTGGCGACCATGCACGTAATATTGCACGTTTGGTTATCTATCTTGTGGAAGGTGAGCGTAATCCTGGGCCTAGCTCAGAGCTTTAATCAGCTTTGCTTTCTAACGCTAACTCGCTAATTTTGCGAGTTAGCGTATTACGTCCCCAGCCTAATATTTCCGCTGCATCACCACGGCGCCCTTGAGTATGTGCAAGAGCAACCTCTATCATCACGCGCTCAAACTCAGGTAAAGCGTGCTTTAATAGATGCTGTTTACCTGAACTTAATGCATGCTCAGCCCAATGGGAGAGTGCTTGTTGCCATGAATTATCACTGGTTAATGTGTTAAGTGCAGGTTGTGTAGCTAAGTTTCTTAACTCAGGCGGCAAGTCATTAATATCCACTTCTTGTCCAGCGGCCATTACTGTTAGCCAACGGCATGTATTTTCTAATTGGCGGACATTGCCTTGCCACGGCAGTTGTTGCAAGAACGTCATAGCTGCTGGCGTTAGGTGTTTAACTTCAGTGCTTAATTCGTGCGCGCATTTTTGTAAAAAGTGTTGAGTTAATGCAGGAATATCCTCACGTCGATCAGCTAAACAAGGTAGATGGATACGAATAACATTTAAACGATGGAATAAATCATCACGAAAACGATTAAGTTGTACGAGTTTTTCTAAATCCTGATGAGTGGCAGCAATAATACGTACATCAACTTTTACAGGCACATGCCCGCCCACGCGATAGAATTCACCATCTGCTAAAACACGCAGTAATCGTGTTTGAGTATCAGCCGGCATATCGCCAATTTCATCAAGAAACAGAGTGCCCCCGTTGGCCTGCTCAAAACGGCCTTGGCGTAAGGTGGTTGCCCCAGTAAAGGCGCCTTTCTCATGGCCAAATAATTCAGATTCTAATAGCTCTTTAGGTATCGCTGCCATGTTAAGGGCGATAAATGCTTTGCTTGAACGTGGGCTGTGGTGATGTAACGCCTGAGCTACCAACTCTTTGCCCGTACCTGATTGGCCATTAATAAGTACGGTGATATTAGATTGGCTCAGGCGTCCAATCGCACGAAACACCTCCTGCATAGCAGGAGCTTCACCAATAATATGGCTAGAAGAGTTTGTAGAAGTAGTGTTTGGCTGTGCACAGTGTAAGTTGCTATGTTTAAGTGCGCGTTGAATCAGTAAAATAGCCTCATCTATATCAAAGGGCTTAGGTAAATAGTCAAAAGCTCCTGTTTGATAAGCTGAAACAGCACTGTCTAAGTCTGAATGAGCAGTCATGATAATTACTGGAAGCTGAGGGTGCTTTTGTTTAATTACCTCAAGCATTTGTAAGCCATTTAGGTTAGGCATACGAATATCACTGACAATAGCATTCGGCTGTGATTGTTCCAGCGCTTCTAATAGCTGTTTGCCATCGGTAAAGCTTTGAAACTCAATATTCGCTGACTTTAATGCCCGCTCTAAAACCCAGCGAATAGACTGATCATCATCTACCAACCAAACAGTGGCTACATGGCTCATAAGCAGGGTACTCCATGGGCAATTGGTAGTAATAAGGAAAAACAGGTGTGTTCAGACTCGGTATCTAACTCAATAATGCCATTATGCTGGCGCATAATTGTTTGTGCTATGGCTAGCCCTAAACCTGTTCCTTGTGCTCGCCCGGTTACCATAGGATAGAAAATAGTATCTTTTAAATCACCAGCAATACCAGGGCCATTATCAATCACATCTACTTTGCATACCAAACGGTGCAGCTGCCCATTAATAGTGTGCTGGCGTAGTGTTCTGGTACGAATTTTGATAAAACCATTAGGCTGTTGTTCCAAAGCTTGCATGGCGTTGCGTACTACATTAATGATGGCTTGGATAAGCTGCTCGTAATCACCATGAAGCTCAGGGATACTAGGATCATAATCACGCTCAATGGTCAGGTAATGCTGGGTTTCAGCGTTTATTATTTGACAGACATATTCCAGCACCTGATGAATATTTAAACTACTTAACTGTAAGCGCTTATCTGTACCCAATAAGCGATCAACCAAATTTGTTAGGCGATCAGTCTCAGTAATAATAACGTCGGTATAGTCTTTTAATTCTTGATTAGGCAGCTCGCGGGCAAGTAACTGTGCTGCGCCACGAATCCCCCCTAAAGGGTTTTTAATTTCATGTGCTAAGCTTTTTACCAGTTGCCGAGCGCTTTCATGTTGAGCTTGTTGAGCTTCCTCTCGAGAAATACGAAAAAGGCGATCGCGTGGGTAAAGTTCTATGAGTAAGTAGGTAGCTTGTTGATCTGAGAAAGGGCTAACCGAATAGTCAACAACCAGTTGCTTGTCAAAAGGCGTATGCAAAATAGCCTCACGGCGTATCACTGCATTGCCTTCTGAATAGGCTTGCTGAAAGTCATCAAGAGATAAGGGGTTGCTGACAAATAACAGATTGATAGCTTGCCCAACACAGCGCGATTTGCTGGTTTCTAAAAGCATTTCTGCAGCAAGGTTCATATAGGCAATGTCTAAGGTACTGGTTGTGAGCAGTACAGCTGTACTTAGGTTCTCTAAGAGCAGAAGAGGATGCGGAACATTTTGCATAAATAAACCTCGCGTTTAGCCATAACAAAGCCAATGCAAAAAGTGCGCCAGATTATGAATAACTTAGCTAAGTTTATCGCGAATGGCCCATGTGTGCAGTGCTAACTGGCCGGCAATATGTTTCATCCATGCTGGTGCTGGGATTGATAGATGCTTTAATGCACCAAAATGATCCAGCTTACGCCTATCGCCTAAGATAGCCTCAGCTACTGCTTGACCGGCAAGCCCAGCAAGGGCAACACCATGGCCAGAATAACCTTGCATAAAATATAGATTTTTTGCCAATGCACCAAAATGGGGCACTTGATTAACTGTGCAATCGATATAGCCACTCCAGCTGTAATCGAACTGAAGGCAGCTCAACTGTGGAAAAACTTGGCTAATTTTATGGCGCAGTGTTTTTTCAACCCATTTAGGATGGCTACTCCAGTAGTTACTTTCGCCACCAAAGAGCAAGCGCTGATCAGCAGTAATGTGAAAGTAGTCAACCAGATGATTACGGTCAGAAACACAGAAGTTTGCCGAGAGCAACTGAGTGGCTAAGTCCCCTAAAGGCTCACTTACTGCAATATTGCTACGGACAATCACTAGTTTTTTAAATAGCTGTTTAAAATAATGATTTTTAATAATGCCAGTATAGGCGTTAGTAGCTATCACCACATGCTTAGCTTGAATACAGGCATGGTCGGTGCTAACAAGCCAGTGATCTTGCTGCTGGGTTAAATCCTGCACAGGGCTGTGTTGATAAATCATAGCGCCGGCAGCCAATGCGGCGTCTGCCAAGCCTAAACAGTAGTTAAGTGGCTGTAGATAGCCTGAACGAGGATCAACGAGTGCGCCAATATAATAGGCTGACTGGATGTGTGCACGGGTTTGCTCTATATCCCATAAATCGTACTGATTAAAATCAAAATAGCGCTTTAGTAATTGCTGTTGATTAAATAGGTCTATAAGTTGTGCTGGAGTGCGTGCTGGCTGTACATAGCCGCGTTGCCAATGGCAGTTGATTTGATAGTCACGTACGCGTTGGTCTAGCAGTTCTACTGCATCTAAAGACAGCTGCCAGAGGTGCTTTGCAGCCGTGAGCCCCACCTGTTTAATTAAAGCAGGCATGCCACAGCTATAGCCTATTAATACTTCGCCACCGTTGCGTCCAGAGGCTCCAAAGCCAACTTGGGCTGCTTCGACAATAGCTACTGTTTGCCCAGCTTTGGCTAGCTCAAGAGCTGTAGATAAACCACTAAAGCCAGCACCAATAACACAGCAGTCTACGGCTATATCTTGCCTAAGCTTATCCAACACTGGGGCAGCATTAGCCGTTGCTTGGTAATAAGTGGGTTCAAGGTTCCTATAGCTGGCATCTTGCATAGTTATAACCAAACAGATTTTAGTTAAACAGAGGCGCTAAAATACGACCCAGTAAAGGTGGCTTGTCGGGATCTTGCTTTGGTTTATCTTTTAATGGGCATTCTGGGCGTACGCCATATTCTTTGTATTTGCAAGGCGTTACTCGACGTTTATCAGCCAGTGTAATTTGTCTTAAGTGAAACGGCTGTGCAGGTGTGCGTTCAATAATTAAACCATGTTGGTCAATGATCTCCACCGCCAGCATGTGTGTGCCTCTGTCAACCTCTGGTAGGTTAAAAACAGGGCTACGGCTAGCAGTACTAACCATTTTTCCATCAAGAAAAACGCGATATTGGTGGTTGTTTTGCAGTTCTGGCTCTGTTGCAACCGTTACCAGCACATTACGATCATTCGCGCGTACAGTGCCGTCAGGTTCAGGTGAAAGGATGCGTAAGAGATAACGTGGGTTTTCTTGCACAACGCCAGCAGCTGGGGCTACTTGGGCTTGTACTGCATTGGCGTTAAGAGGCAAGCTGGGCGGTGCAGTATTTGTGCTGTTAGCTACCGGCGCTGCTTTACGAGGTGCGAGTTGCACCTTTTCGGTAGGTTGCCCCTTAGGTGGCGAATCGGTAAAAACACGGTCACCATATTCATCAATATAGGTATACACCTGCGCCCAAGTAGGCACAGCAATAACTGTGAGTAAGAAACAAATAAATAGTCGCATAGGATTAACTCTTAGGTTTGTTTACATGCACTCGCTGTATAAACACAGTGACAGTATTTGAAGTCTGTACAACATGTTCACCGACAAGCGCCTGCACCGCCAGTTGATGCTCACCGCGATCTAACTCAGTAACAGACAAGCTGGTTGTATTAACGGGTGCACCATAGGGTTCACCATCTACGAGCAACTGCAAACTAATAGTGGGCGGTAAAGGAGGTACAGTGGTGACATTAAAAGAAAAACTACCATTGTTAGCGCGAATAGCATCTTCTGTTGGCAAGCTGCCAATTTCAAAGACAGAAAAAGTATTACCAGGCGCTAAGTTTTTATCATCTGGATTATTATTGGTTGTGTTTACTGGCTTATCAGGGGCTGGGATGCTGTTAATAGGGGCTACTTCAACTTGTTCCACTTTAGCATCTGGGGGGAGTTTGTCGGTAAACACAGTATTGCCTTGAGCATCTTTATAGCGATAAATCTGAGCGGTCGCTGGCAGGCTTATGGCCAATAATAAACAAAGCGATAATTTGCGCATAATGCTCTCCTGAGTTAATAGGCTATTTTATAACAGGATAGCGTTAATAATGCAGTTTGATGAGTCAGAATATCCAACCTAGATCAATTTTTTACTGTGAAAGCACCAAAATAGTGCATAGAAAATTTTTATAGCACAACAATGATGCAATTTACTGGAAACTAAAAGCTACAACAGTCACAATAGTACGCCGATTTACCTAACTGCACTGGCTTTCTTAAACTGGCATGGAACTTGCGTTAACCAGTTTAGGATTCAGCGAGTGCTACGCTCGGAACCTGTCTAACCGGGCACGGCTTAATGCCCTACTTAATTCCTGGAGACTCCTGGAGAACAAGATGTCAAAGTCCATCGAACTAATTAATGAACATAATGCCAAGTGGATTGATTTGCGCTTCACTGATATGCGCGGTCAACAGCACCACATCACTATGCCTGCTCGTGATGCCGATGAGGATTTTTTTGAGCAGGGTAAAATGTTCGATGGTTCTTCTATCGTAGGATGGAAAGGCATTGAAGCCTCAGACATGATCCTACTGCCAGATGACAGTACTGCAGTAATGGATCCCTTCACAGAAGAACCTACGTTAATTCTAGTGTGTGATGTTATTGAACCTTCTACTATGCAAGGTTATGACCGCGATCCGCGTGCCATTGCTCGCCGTGCAGAAGAGTATCTAAAGTCCACTGGTATTGGTGATGCGGTATTTGTTGGCCCTGAACCTGAGTTTTTTATTTTTGATCAGGTACAGTTTAAGTCAGATATCTCTGGCTCTATGTTTAAAGTGTATGCTGAACAAGCCGCATGGAATGCAGATAAACGCGTTGATGGTGCTGGTAATGGCCATTATATTGGGGTTAAAGGTGGCTACCTGCCAACACCACCGCAAGATCGTGATTATGAGCTGCGTGCAGCTATGTGCAATGCGCTTGAAGAACTAGGCCAGCAGGTTGAAATTCATCACCATGAAGTGGCGGCAGGGCAAAATGAAATTGGCGTTAAATTTAACACCCTCGTAGCCAAAGCCGATGAAGTACAAGCCCTTAAATATGTAGTGCATAATGTGGCAGAAGCCTATGGCCGCACAGCAACTTTTATGCCTAAGCCTATTTATGGTGATAACGGCTCTGGCATGCATGTGCACTTGTCAATTGCGCAAAATGGCAAAAATACCTTCTCAGGTGAAGGCTATGCTGGCCTTTCTGATAATGCCTTGTACTTTATTGGCGGTATTATCAAGCATGGTAAAGCACTAAACGCGTTAACCAACCCCTCAACTAACTCTTACAAACGTTTAGTACCGGGCTTTGAAGCGCCTGTTATGCTGGCGTATTCAGCGCGTAACCGCTCGGCTTCAATTCGTATTCCATACGTTACCAGCCCAAAAGCCCGCCGAATTGAGGCACGCTTCCCTGATCCAGCCGCCAATCCATACTTAGCCTTTTCTGCGTTATTAATGGCAGGTCTTGATGGTATTCAAAACCGTATTCACCCAGGCGATGCTGCAGATAAAAACCTGTACGATTTACCGCCAGAAGAAAGCAAAAATATCCCACAGGTGTGTGGCAGCTTAAAAGAAGCGCTTGAAGCTTTAGACGCTGATCGTGAGTTCTTATTACGTGGCGGGGTATTCTCCAATGAGTTCCTTGATGCCTTTATTGAGGTGAAAAAAGCAGAAGAACTTAAAGTGCGTACATTTGTCCATCCATTAGAATATGACTTGTACTACAGCTGCTAAGTAGTACTAACAACAAAGAAAGGCGTTTTAAACGCCTTTCTTTTTATCTACAGGTGGGGTTATGCGCAAAATAATAATAGCTTTTGGCGTATTAGTAGTTAGCAATAGTGGCTTTGCTTTTACGGCAGCAGATGTGGCTAATTCAGCTAGCAGTATTGAAAGTCGCTTTGTATTTTATGACTCTGCTTACCAAAAAATTCCTTACCCTAATGGTGATGTAGCTGCCAATAGAGGGGTCTGTACTGATGTGGTAATCCGTACTTACCGCAAACTTGGCATCGATCTGCAACAAAAAGTGCATGAAGATATGCGGCAAAATTTTTCGCTGTATCCGAAAAACTGGGGCTTAAAACGCCCAGATAGCAATATTGATCATCGTCGCGTGCCCAATTTACAAACTTTTTTTAAACGCTATGGCAACGTCAAAAAAATTACCCAGAACGGTGATGATTATATCGCAGGTGACATAGTTACCTGGATGCTGCCAAATAATGCACCCCATATTGGTATTGTACTTAATGAGCGCTCTAAAGATGGTAAGCGTCCTTTGATTATGCATAACATTGGTTGGGGGCAGGTCAAAGAGGATATGTTGTTCGACTATAAAATCACAGGCCATTACAGCTATGGTTACTGAGGTAACAGTTGAGCAGTTAACAACACAAATTCAACAAGCTTTTGCCCAAGTAACGCTAGAAAACGGCATAGGAGTATACGAAGGGCAGGGTTTGAAAATTATGCTCAAGCAGCAGAACTGGCTAAGCTACGCGCAAAAGATCAACGAGAAAACTGGCAATTAATAACCCAGAATGAGCTAGTTAATTGCAATAGTTCATTGAGCTTCATTGATGATAAAGGCTGGCGCTTTTTACTACCTGCATTTCTTATAGCAGAACTGCAAGACACTAATTTTATGCTGGACTTATGGGAGTATTGTAATTTACCTGAACCACAGATTTTTGACCGCTCGCAGCGTTTAGCCTTTGTGTGCTATCTACAATTTATGCAGCAATCTACTCAAGCGGATTATCAAAATAATTTAGCGATTAATTATGCTTGTGATCCACAAGCTTATAGGCAAAATGCAGATTATTTACAGTTACAAAGCCTTATCGATAAATGGTTAATTGGGCTTATGTAATTCTCTTGTCATTAAAATGTTTAAAAAATGAACAAAAGCGTAAGGCTTTTTATGTGTTTAGCCAGACATTCTGCTAAACTACGTCCCTTTTTTACAGGTTGTAGATACCTTAGTTAACCGCGCCATGAAATTAATAGTCAAACCCTTCGCGGAAATCACCATTAAAAGCCGTCCTGTACGTAAGCAATTTATGCGTCAGCTTGGCAAAAATATACGAGTGACTTTGCGTGACCTTACACCCGACATCACAACCGATGGCGTGTGGGACAATATAGATGTGCAAGCTACTGTGACGGTGGAGTCCGTAAGGCAGGAAGTTATTGCACGCTTAACCTGTATTCCTGGTATTCAATGCTTTTATGAAGTGGTTGAGTTTCCGTTAAAAGATTTCGATGACATCGTAGAAAAATGTAAAGCGGAATACGGTGCATCGTTAAAAGATAAAACCTTTGCCGTACGTTGTAAGCGTGCAGGTAAGCATGACTTTACATCAATGGATGTCGATCGCTATGTTGGCAGCCAATTGCGTCAACAATGCGGCGCTGCAGGGATCAAAATGAAAGATCCTGATGTTGAAGTGCGCTTTGAGGTGCGTTTTGATCGCTTATTGTTAGAGAAACAGCGTCATCAAGGATTAGGCGGCTACCCATTAGGCTCACTGGAGCAAACACTGGTATTAATGTCAGGCGGTTTTGACTCCACAGTGGCGGCTTATCGTATGTTGCGCCGTGGGCTAATGACACATTTCTGCTTTTTTAATCTAGGTGGTCGTGCGCATGAGCTGGGTGTAATGGAAGTCGCGCATTATGTGTGGGAAAAGTTTGCCCGCTCACATCGCAGCCTATTTATTAGCGTCCCTTTTGAAGAAGTTGTGGCAGAAATTTTAGATAAGGTGGATAACAGCCAAATGGGTGTTATCTTAAAGCGCATGATGCTGCGTGCGGCGACTAAAATTGCCCAAGGCTTAGAAATAGAAACGCTGACGACAGGCGAAGCCGTTTCTCAGGTTTCTAGTCAAACGCTGCGGAATTTGTCAGTCATTGATAAAGCTACCGATTTGCTGGTTATGCGTCCGCTGATTGCCAGTCATAAACAAGACATTATTGATACCGCAGAAAAAATTGGTACGGCTGATTTTGCCCGCCATATGCCAGAATACTGCGGTGTTATTTCGGTGAACCCAACAACACGCGCTAAGCTACATCGTATTGAACATGAAGAAACTCAGTTTGATATGGCCATTTTAGAGCAGGCTGTTGATAAAGCCGTGTATAAAACCATTGATAAACTAATTGATGAGTTAGGCAAAGATATTCAAGTTGAAGAAGTGCATCAAGCCTTGGCAGGGCAGATAGTGATTGATATCCGTCACCCTGATCAAGCTGAGGATGAACCCTTGGTCTTAGAAGGCATAGAAGTTATGCTCTTGCCATTTTACGCCATCAACAACAAATTCAAGCACCTTGAAAGTAATCGCCAATATTTATTGTATTGCGACAAAGGTGTGATGAGTCGCCTGCATGCACATCATTTATTGCATGAAGGCTTTGATAATGTGCGGGTTTATCGACCTGCGGTAGAGCAAAACTAAGATGCGAAATTTGCTATGGGCAAGCCCTTGGAGTTGTTTGGCATTGCCACAACAACTGCGACCGCCGGACGTGCGCGTATGTACTTTAACTATGCAGCTTGCCTGTAGCCTTTAAACTAATTTGAGAATACCTTTGTGATTGAAAATCTACGTAATATTGCCATCATCGCGCACGTTGACCATGGCAAAACCACCCTTGTTGACGCCTTACTACGTGCCTCTGGCACCTTAGATCGTAAAGAGCTGGACTCTGAGCGGGTAATGGATTCAAACGATCAAGAAAAAGAGCGCGGCATTACTATTTTGGCGAAAAATACCGCCATTAACTGGCGCGACTACCATATTAATATTGTCGACACTCCGGGCCACGCCGATTTTGGTGGCGAAGTGGAACGCGTCATGAGCATGGTCGACTGCGTACTGTTAGTAGTTGACTCTATCGACGGCCCTATGCCACAAACGCGTTTCGTTACACAAAAAGCCTTCCAAGCGGGCTTGAACCCAATTGTGGTAGTAAACAAAATTGACCGCCCGGGTGCGCGTCCAGATTGGGTGATCGACCAAATTTTTGATCTATTCGATAACCTCGGTGCAACTGAAGAGCAGCTTGATTTCCCTATCATTTATGCCAGCGCTTTAAACGGTATTGCTGGTAATGATCCCGAAGAAATGGCAGACAACATGGATCCATTGTTTGAAGCCATTATTAAATATGTAAAAGCACCACAGGTGGATGTTGATGGCCCATTCCAAATGCAAATTTCTGCACTGGACTACAGTAGCTTCCTAGGCGTTATTGGTATTGGCCGTATTACACGTGGTCGTTTAAAAAGCAATATGCCCGTAACCGCCATCAGTGCTGACGGCAAACGTCGTAATGGTCGTATTTTAAAAATCATGGGGCATCACGGCTTGCATCGCGTGGATGTTGAAGAAGCACAAGCCGGCGATATCGTATGTATCAGTGGTTTTGAGCCATTATTTATTTCTGATACCCTGTGTGATCAACAAAATGTTGAAGCACTGCCAGCATTAACAGTAGATGAGCCAACCGTCAGCATGACTTTCCAAGTAAACGACTCACCCTTTGCAGGTAAAGAAGGTAAGTTTGTTACTAGCCGTAATATTAAAGAGCGCTTGGAAAAAGAATTGCTGCACAACGTAGCTTTACGTGTAGAGCAAGGCGATAGCGCGGATAAGTTTAAAGTATCAGGCCGTGGCGAATTGCATTTATCAGTATTGATTGAAACCATGCGCCGTGAAGGTTTTGAGCTGGCTATTTCTCGCCCAGAAGTGGTGATTAAAGAAGTAGATGGTGAAAAACAAGAACCTTACGAGAACGTAATTGTTGATATTGAAGAACAACACCAAGGTTCTATCATGGAGCAATTAGGCCTGCGTAAAGGCGACCTTAACAACATGGTTCCAGATGGAAAAGGCCGTATTCGACTTGAATACGTTATTCCAGCGCGTGGCTTAATTGGTTTCCGTAACAGCTTTATGACCATGACCTCAGGTACAGGGATTCTTACCAGTACATTCAGCCATTACGGCCCATTAAAAGGCGGTGATGTCACTAGTCGTCAAAATGGCGTGTTGGTGTCAATGGCAACAGGTAAAGCGCTGAGCTACTCGCTGGAAACCTTACAAAGCCGTGGTAAATTATTCCTAGCCCCAGGTGATGAAATTTACGAAGGCCAATTAGCAGGCATCCACAGCCGCGACAGCGACCTCACCATCAACCCAACCAAAGGCAAAAAGCTAGATAACATGCGTGCCTCAGGTAAAGACGAAACTATCCAACTGGTTCCGCCTATTATCTTCACCTTAGAGCAAGCACTAGAATTTATTGATGATGATGAGCTAGTAGAAGTAACGCCTAAATCAATTCGTTTACGTAAAAAATACCTAAACGAAAATGACCGCAAGCGTTTTGAGCGGTCGAAAGTTTAAGTTTGTTTAAATAAGCGTAAAATATGAATAATAAATGCCTGGTAAACATTATCAGGCATTTTTATTTTAAGCTTTTAATATTCAACTATGTAGAAAATTTAAATATAAGATAAGTCACTGATAGAGCTTTGAATTTATAATTATAAAATTAAGTGTCATAAAAATACTGGATATATGTTGGCTTGCTAACAAGGATGCCAAGGAAAGTCATCTGGAGTGTCGGATATAGCAAGGGCGTTATTTGATTGGTAGTTTTTAAACTCTTACCGCTTCAGAGTAAAATAAGTGTTTGTAAAATTTTAAAGTCAGCTGGATGAGCTGATTAAGATGTAGCAAACGATTAGTAAATTTGTAAGTGGCGAAGTTAGCGTATTTATAATAAGTGCTCTTTAAGCGATAAAGCATAGGTGTGGATTTTATTATGATATTTTTATTGAAATAAAATAAGGTTGTTAATAATTTTAATATAAAAAGCGCTTGGTAATTTAACCAAGCGCTTTTAGGTAGTTAAACTAGGTAACTATTAACGTTTACCAGTAACTGTACCAGCAGGAGTTGCAGCGTATTCACAGCTAGTAATGTACTGCTCGTCAACGTTAGTTGAGCATGTCCAACGACCAGTATCTACTTCATAAGTGTAAACAACAAGTTTTGCATTTAATGCAGGGCTTGAGTTTGAGTCAACCGCAGTGGTTGCTGTACCAGTTTTGTCGTATGGAATAATACCTTTTTGGTTGAAGGTATACACTACGTCAAAAAACTCACCAGCAACTAAAGCATCAATATCTGCTGTTGGTAAAGTAATACCACCGTAGCTACCTACGTTTTGGATACCCATTTTAGTAGCTTTGATAACGTTGCCTGAGTCAATACGTTCTTGGAAAGCTACACGAGTAGCGCCAAGTAGTGCATGAGACTCAGCAAATTGTGAACGTGCAATGTAGTTTTGGTATTGTGGGATAGCGATTGCTGCAAGAATACCAATGATCGCAACCACGATCATTAATTCGATAAGGGTAAAACCTTTTTGAATAGCTTTCATTGTAAACTCCATGTTTAGTGATTGGCAGGTAACTTACCTGTTGCGAATATAATATAAGCAAATTTCATGCCAGTTTTGATATGCGTCAGTTTTTTATGCGGTTGTTGCAGTAAATTGATGCGTGTTTGAAAAAAAAATAATATTTAGTGTAATTTAGCGTCATAAGGTGACAATTATTGTCAGTCCCTTCATTTTTAAGGTGAGCAAAGCATTATGGGAAATTCAATAGCGCTGATTGGTCTTGCTCGACAAGTTGTTGAACAAGGAATTTTGACTGAGCAAAAAGCGCAGGATGCAGTGGTTGATGCTAAAAGAAACAAAACCCCCTTTGTTACTTGGCTAGTGCAAAATAAATTAGCTAACGCCAAGCAGCTGATGGAAATCGCATCAGACCAATTTGGTGTACCCTATTTTGACTTGTCGGCTTTTGATGAAAGCCTAATTGATAAGAATATTATCTCAGACAAACTTGCTGCTACTTTGCAAGTGCTACCTTTATTAAAGCGGGGAAACTTACTCTATTTAGCGATTTCAGATCCTGGTAATCAGCAGGCAATTTCTGATGTACAGTTTAGTACAGGGATGACGGTTGAGGGCGTTTTAGTCGAGGCCGATAAGCTTGCTAAGATAATTGATAAGCTCTATGACTCGCCCATGAACAGCTTGGACGGGGCTGATGCTGCCGATTTAGATGATTTAGAAACCTCAGAGGGTGGTGCTGCGAAAGCCGCTGATGAGGGGGCCGATGAAGCACCTGTGGTACGCTTTGTTAATAAGATGTTGCTAGATGCTATTAAAATGGGCTCTTCAGATTTACACTTTGAACCGTATGAGAAAGCTTACCGCGTGCGTTTTCGTACCGATGGTGTTTTGCATGAAGTATCACGTCCACCTATGGCATTAAAAGACAGGATTTCTGCACGTCTCAAAGTAATGTCACAAATGGATATCTCTGAACGTCGTAAACCGCAAGATGGGCGGATTAAATTAAAAGTCTCTAATACCAAGTCAATCGACTTTCGTGTCAATACCTTGCCCACTTTATGGGGCGAAAAAATTGTATTGCGTATTCTCGACTCCAGCAGTGCGCAGATGGGCATTGAAATGCTCGGCTATGAAGAGCAGCAAATGGAGCTTTATCTAGAAGCGCTACATCATCCGCAGGGTATGATTCTGGTAACAGGGCCAACAGGTTCAGGTAAAACTGTTTCGCTTTATAGTGGTTTGAACTTGGTCAATACCGTGGAAGTAAATATATCCACAGCGGAAGATCCAGTAGAAATTAACTTAGAAGGTATTAACCAAGTAAACGTTAACCCTAAGCAAGGTATGGATTTCTCTCAAGCCTTGCGTGCTTTCTTGCGTCAGGATCCCGATATCATCATGGTCGGTGAGATTCGTGACTTAGAAACGGCCGAAATTGCAATTAAAGCAGCGCAAACAGGGCACATGGTAATGTCAACACTGCATACTAATAGTGCGGCTGAAACCTTGACTCGTTTGCGTAATATGGGGGTCCCTTCATTTAACTTAGCAACCTCTGTTAACCTTATTATTGCCCAGCGCTTGGCACGCAGACTCTGTAAGTCATGCAAAAAAGTAGCGAACATTCCTAAAGAAGCCTTGTTGGCTGAAGGCTTTACCGAAGCACAGATTGGAACTTTTAAAGTTTATGAACCAGTCGGTTGCGAAAACTGTAATAATGGTTATAAAGGGCGTGTGGGAATTTATGAAGTTGTGAAAATTACACCAGCGCTCCAGCAGATAATTATGGAAGATGGTAACTCTATTGATATTGATCAGCAGATGCGTAAAGAAGGATTTAATAACATACGCACTTCGGGTCTAGAAAAAGTAATGCAAGGTCTTACTACCTTGGCAGAAGTTAACCGCGTAACGAAGGATTAAACTCATGGCAGCAAAACAAGCTAAGCAGGCTGTTTATGTTTGGGAAGGTGTAAATAAACAAGGTGGTAAAGTCTCAGGGAAAATGTCTGAGCAAGACGCTAACCTTGTTAAGGCGCAGCTTCGCAAACAGGGTATTAGTCCAACCAAGGTACAAAAGCAAGGTATCCAATTAGCAGGTGGCGGTAAAAAAATCAAACCAATGGACGTTGCTGTTTTCACAAGGCAGATGGCGACCATGATGAAGGCCGGTGTGCCATTACTGCAATCCTTTGACATTATTAGCGATGGTATGGAAAACGCTAATATGAAAAAACTGGTTGAAAGCCTTAAAGCTGATGTTGCGGGTGGTAATAGTTTTGCCACAGCGCTACGCAGGCATCCAAAATACTTTGATGATTTATATTGCAGTTTAGTTGCTTCTGGCGAGCAGTCCGGTGCTTTGGAAACTTTGTTAGATCGGGTGGCGACGTATAAAGAAAAGACCGAAATGCTCAAAACTAAAATTAAAAAAGCTATGAATTATCCCATCGCTGTTATTGCTGTTGCTATCATCGTTACAGCTATTCTATTGATTAAAGTGGTTCCACAGTTTCAGGAGGTTTTTGCTAGCTTTGGGGCTGAGTTGCCTGCCTTTACCATGATGATTATTAACTTTTCCGAGTTTATACAATCAGATGGTTGGATATTAGTAGTGGCTGCTATAGCAATAGGTATAGGGCTAAATCAAGCCTATAAAAAATCAAAAGGATTTAGAGATTCTATTGATAGAGGCTTATTAAAGGCGCCTATAGTTGGAGATATTATCTATAAATCAACGGTTGCACGTTTCGGCCGAACTTTGGCTACTACCTTCTCTGCCGGTGTACCTTTAGTTGATGCTTTAGATTCAGTATCTGGCGCCACTGGCAATGTGGTCTTTAAAAATGCTATTGAAAAAATTAAAGTAGATGTAAGTAATGGTGTGCAACTTAATGTCTCAATGAAAGCAGCCAATATTTTTCCTCCCCTTGCCTTGCAAATGACGGCTATTGGTGAAGAGTCTGGTGCTTTAGATACCATGTTAGATAAGTTTGCAACTTTTTATGAGGAAGAGGTAGATGCGGCAGTAGATGGACTAACATCCTTAATGGAGCCATTGATTATGGCGGTTTTAGGCGTTTTAGTGGGTGGTTTGGTTATCGCTATGTATCTACCTATCTTCCAATTAGGCTCAGTTGTATAATGACATTACTAGAGTTTTTCCAAGAAAATACAGGCTTTTTTATAGCCTGTATTTTTATTTTAGGGCTGTTAGTGGGCAGCTTTTTAAATGTGGTTATTTATCGCCTTCCTATTATGTTAGAGCGAAGCTGGCGGGCGCAGGCGCGAGAAATTTTAGCCTTGGAAGCTGTTGAGGAAACCCCAAAACGCTTTAACTTGGTTCTGCCAGATTCCTGCTGCCCTAACTGCCAGCGAAAAATTAAGGCGTGGGAAAATATCCCTTTAGTTAGCTGGCTTTGTTTAAAAGGCCGGTGTGCTGGCTGCAAGCAGCCTATTAGCATGCGTTACCCTATAGTCGAGCTTTTAACAGGCTGTTTTTCCGCCTTTATTGCCTATCAATTTGGGGTTACTTGGTTAATGGCTGCTATGCTATTCCTCACCTGGGGGCTGCTAGCCATGAGTCTAATTGATATAGACCACCAAATTTTGCCAGATAACTTGACCTTGCCTTTAGTATGGCTAGGCTTGATAGTGAATAGCTTTGGGTTAATTACAGATTTATCTACCGCTGTTTATGGTGCAATTTTTGGTTATTTAAGCCTTTGGTCGGTTTACTGGGCTTTTAAATTGCTTACTGGCAAAGAAGGCATGGGCTATGGTGATTTTAAGCTATTAGCCTTAATTGGTGCCTGGGGTGGTTGGCAAGTGCTACCTTTAACCATTCTGCTTTCTTCTTTGGTAGGGGCTGTTTTAGGTATTATTATTCTGCGTTTGCAAAATAAAGGTGTCATGAGCAATCCTCTGCCTTTTGGGCCATATTTGGCCATTGCAGGCTGGATAGCTTTAATCTGGGGAAGTAATATACAGAAGTTCTATTTTAGTATTTCGGGTATAAATTGAAGAAAATGGAGTTAGTATGTTGAAGCATAAAGGTTTTACTTTAATAGAGTTAATGACCGTCGTTGTTATTATAGGCATTTTAGCTGCTATTGCTTACCCTTCATACTCTCAATATGTCCAAAAAGGTTACCGCACAGAAGCAAAGTCAGCCTTATTAGATTTAGCTGCTCGGCAAGAGCGTCATTATGCTCAAAATTATACCTATGCTAATCTTACGGTGCTGGGGGTAAATAATATGACGGGGCAAGGTAAGTATTTAATATCAATACCTAAAAACTCCAAAACTGAGTTTGAGCTTCAAGCTACGCCTTATTTTAATGATACTATGTGTGGTGCTTTTGTACTTAAATCAAATGGCGAAAAAAGTATGAAGTCTGCTAATGGTGTTACAGGGACAGTGGCTGACTGCTGGTGAGTTTGAACTTAGTTTAAATAATTAGCCCCAATTACTACTATTTGCAGTTGATACTAGACAGCTAGCATTTTTGCTAGCTGTTTTTTATGAAGAATAAAAACAACATAGCTTTAATTTAGGCGGATTCAGAGCCTGAGTGCAACAGGTTTAATGAATGGATATTGGTCCATTATTGCTCATCTGCTGTTTTTTTGCATAACTTCAACACCTGAAGCCGGACCCTTTTCTGGGTCTTGCGTTGAGTGATAGCGCAATTTCATCAGGTTTTCTTGACTATACACAGAGAGATCTGTGCCTTTGGGCAAGAACTGACGGATCAGCTCGTTAATATTTTCGTTACTACCACACTATTGAAATAGCTTTTATGCGTAGCAAACATAACGGGTAAACTAGCCTAGCTGTTGAGGAGAATAACATCTCGCAACATTACGATGATTACTTCAAACAGCTCAGCATCATGCGCTAGCTTAAGTTTAAGCCAACAGCCCAGCTAGCCTGCTTGCATTGACTTCTGCGCTAAATAGACGGTTTAGCTTGCATCACAAGCGCTATTGCAGCGTACCTTGCGACTGATGGTCGAAGGAGGAGGCTTGATTGTCTGGTAATTAAACGCAGCCTAAGTTCTTGTAATAGGCCTATGCTGATTCTAATGCGTTGATCAAAGCTAAGTTCATGCTATGTCATACTGTTGTGTCTTACCAGATTGGTTAGGTGTTGCAGTCAGAATTTGAGCCTGCCCTATAAATAGTGCCAAGCATGTGAGGCAAAGAATTAAAGCAAGGTTCTGGCTAAGTATTAGCAGTTTTGCTTTGCGATAAGTTTACTTCTCTTGCTAATTCCTTTGTTTATGCTTGGCGCCTTTTTTATCTTTTGTTAGCTGCCTCTGTGAGCTATCTCTCTCTAATACTATAGATATCGTGAATATATCACAAAAACGATTTAAGGCGGCTGCCACTGTGATTATATTCTCATTAATTAATAATCAATTTATAGATTATTAAGTGAGAAATAAACCTAATTCGCTTAGGTTAAATGAGAGAGAGATTTATGCTCAAGATAAGATATTCACAAGCTTTTGGACTTCTTGAAGTGCTGATAGTTATAGCCATCATTGGGATTTTAGCTGGAATAGCTATGCCTAGCCTCAATCGCATGGTTGAAGACGCCTATATTAAAAGTAAGGCAAATGAACTCTATAGTTTCCTATTCTATAACCGACTGGCTGTAAATGAAGGTAGGTTTGGTTGGCAGACCATTCGTAGAGTGTATAGCCACAAGTGGCGCTCGCATGATGGTCATGGTGATAAAATTTTATACAGTTACGATAAAAATAAACTAAATATGGTTCAACTAAATACCGGTTTTTCAGGGATGCTAAGTTTTCCATACCCTAGTGGGAATATAGGCTTTATATTTTGCCCAAAAGATAATAACCCAGAGCGCGCCTATGTAGTTACATTTCTAGAGGGAGGCTTAATTAAACGTTATAAAAAAGGGTACAAAACTGAAACTGAAAAATTAAACTCCTGTGATGAGAGTGAATTAGTTCATCTATATTTTAGTATGTACGGTGATGATCCAGAACAGCTTAAAGAAGTAATGGAAAGTAGAAGGGAAGATTTAGAGATGACCAAGGAATTTGATAATGAGGAGTTTGGGAATGAAGATGATTAATGAGAGAGGGGTAGGGTTAATTGAACTGTTAATAAGTGTTTTTATTTTTGTTTTTGGTTTATTGGCAATATTTGGTATACAAAATAGAACAATTCTAGAAACAGTTGAATCAGATATGTACCTTAAAGCTATCTCATTAAATGATCAACTCATTAATTTTATGAGAGCAAATAGAGAGCAAGTTTACGCTAATACAGAACATAGCTATTTTTATGAAGGTATAAATGAAGATAATGCTATTTTTGATGGTAATGGAATAAAATACTCTAGTGCTACTTGTGGTAATTTAGAAAATACAGAAGATGAAGATTTCAATAAAAAATTCCTTGGTTGCTGGCATGCTAAGGTTAAAAAATTAGGTTTTAGCATTTCTACAGTAAAGCCTCAAAATGAGGGGCAGAGTGTGCTTTTAATATTAGCCTGGAAAGATCGCGCAGATAGTTGCTTTACAGCAAATGAAGAATATAAGGACTATTGCTTATTTAAAGTGAGTACCGACTTATGAAAAGCGCAGGTTTTACCTTGATTGAGTTGCTAATTACAATATCTCTGTCTGCTTTTTTGATGGTGGGTGTTAGCACCATGTATATAAATTATGTCAGTAGTTATGAGTTTAACCAAAAGAAAAAAGAACTATTAGCCAATGCGCGTTTTTTTGGAGATATGCTCGCTAGAGAAGTTAGATTTTTAGGTATGAGTACAGACCCTCTTAGTGAGAAATATATAATCTTTCCTGAGATAAAAGGAATGAATAAATGCCAAGATTTCTCTGCTGGAGAATTTATTAAGCCGCTAAAGAACAAAGTTACAGATGGAGTATGCTTTAGAGCGGGTACAAAAAATAAAAATTTAGAAAATATTAACATGCCAACTAGTAATTCAAATTTTAAAGCTTGTACAAACGAAATATGTGAAATTTATTATGATAGAGTAAAAAAAATAGTATATTACTCAGATTATATGATTAATATGGAGGAAGGAAAGTTAATTGAAGCACGCTTAGTTGCGAAAGATGCAGTAATTGCAGAAAATATTGAAGGGTTTAAGGTTTATGCAGTTACTAGTAATAAGGATATTAATGATTTATCAGTTAAGGTTATTCCAATAAAGGACCTGAAGCCAACAGATAAGGTAGTGGCTTTAAATTTTTTGATACTGCTTTCAGAAGATGTTGGATCTAAGGTTAAAAATGATAGCTTAAATCATTGGAAGGAAGAAACTGGGGAGACTATTGCTGACGATAAAAATAAAATTTATGAAATGATTTCTATTACAGAGTATATTTATAATGGATAGTGTTATGAGAAAACAAAATGGATCTGTTTTAATTGTAGTGCTTGTGTTTTTAATAATTTTTACTATTTATGTTATTTCAACAATTAAGGTTTCAAATTATGAAACAGATTATGTAAGGGCTAGAATTGTCAATAAAAGTTTAAGTTATTCTGTAAGCAAGGTTGTGCGTGATGCAGAATATAGGCTATATGGTTCTAGATTCTTAGTGGAAAAAACACAAGCATCAGAAGTGCAATCAATTCATTGTGGTACTGATCTTTCACGTCAGGAACTAGGAAACAATATACCCTGCATGAATATTTATGAAATTGGTCATGACTATAGCGTCTCCCCAGATATTAACCTAAACTCTATAGTTTATAATGATAAAGAATATCCACTTTTTGTACTAAGCTCTTATACATTTTATATAAACCCAAGTGCGTATAATATAAGACATGGCAGGGGTTCTGCTATGAACTCTTATTCTTTTGACGCAGATTGGATGTCAGCTTCGACGGGGCAAGGCTATCACTTCTACAAAATAAAAGGTAGAGGGAAAGAAAAAGTGTTTAGTGTGCCAGATCAGAATTTGGAAGCTTATGAATACAATAAAGACAGAATTATAGAAACTGTATTTGTTAACTTTTCACTTGGAGTTAATAAGTGATGAAATTATTTAATATCTTATCTTTATTTTTTATTTTAACTCCTTTATATGCTTCATCTGAAATATCTAATAGCGCTGATCATCCGCTTCAGATGCCCTTGGATATGCCAGTTAATGTGGAGCCTAATATTATTGTTACCATTGATAATTCGGGGTCTATGGATACAGAAAGAACGCCAGATGGACTAAGTAGTTATGAATTTTGTGTGAAAAGCCATATTTGTAATGTTAGTTTTTTTAATCCGGAATATGATTATAAACTGCCTTACAAATATACTTATGGTGCAAATGGAATTGAATTTGAATTATATGAAAATCCATATCCTAAAAAGTATTATAATGGATATTTAAAAACGAATTTAAGCGATATAAATGATTATGATCTTTATTACTATAAATTAGATCCCAATAAGGTTGTTGGCAGTAAGCAATGCAAAGATAAACCTTATAATGAAGCTCAATGTTTTGAAAAAAGAAATATCCGTACTGACTATGGAGAAGAGGGCGTAAAAAGGTATGCTATTTGGTATAGCTTTTATAGAACGCGCATGCTGGCAGTACAGTCATCTGCTAATATCGCATTTTCACAACTACCCTCTAATATAAGGTTTATTTGGCAAGATATGACTAGCTGTTTCTTACCAGCTAGAGGGAAACAATCTCCAAATGCAATTGAAAACTGTTATATAAGAAGTGAATACTATAATAGGTCTAATTATTTTGAAAAATTCTCTGGTGAGCATAAATATAATTTTTTTAACTGGCTTGCAAACTTGACAGCCCCCGGTGGAACTCCATTACATCTTGTTATTCGAAGAGCAGGTGAATATGTTTCCACTAAAGAAGCTTATATTGATATTCCAGAAGAGTTACAACGCAGAGGGAAAACACCTGAAGAAATCGAGGCGATGTCTTATTCAGACATCCGCAAATTTTTATACGCCGAGGAAGTAGTTGAAAAGTACGGCGAGCCTAAAGTGCATAGCTGTCGAGCAAATTACCATATTCTATTAACCGATGGCGGATGGACTGATAGTAGTGTTGTTGGTAATTATGACGGCTCTAGTATTCAGCTAGGCACATTAGATGGCCAAGGTAGCGGTATTCCTTACACGAATAACAGCCCATATGGGGATAGTCATTCTGGTACTTTAGCAGATACGGCATTTTATTATTGGGCAAGAAAGTTGGTGGACTTGCCAAGTGACCTAGTACCCTATTATGAAGAAGGGGGCGATTTTTGGAACCCAAAAAATAACCCTGCAACATGGCAACACATGTCTAACTTTATGGTCGCTTTTGGTTTAAGTAGTACCTTAGTGACGGACCCAAATAAAAATCCCAATAACTACCCTGTATGGGATGAAACAAAAGACAGACCTACGTTTGAAAATCTAGATGGCAAAGTATGGCCGCCTGTATATGACACCCAAGGAAAAATATATGACTTGTGGCATGCGGCTATTAATACGCGAGGTGAGTTTTTCAGTGTTGATCGACCAGATGATTTGATTATTGCGTTTAATCGAATTATTCAGCGTGTTGGTGAAAGGCAAACCTATGGCACTAGCCCTGCTATAAGCTCAGGGATTGTTGAGGCACAAGATTTAAGTAAGTCCTATAGTGTTTCCTACCAAGCAACCTTTGACTCAGAAGAAGGTTGGACAGGAAATATTAAAGCAACTAAAACTGATGAGAAGGGCAGCTCATCAGCATTATGGGCTGCAGGTGCAAAAGAGCTGTTAGAACGTAGCTTAAGTTCAGAAAAAGATATTGATAGACGAGTGGTTAAAACCTCAATAACAGCAGGTTCTGGTCTTAATATTAAGCATAAAATGATTGATTTCACTTGGAGTGAAATATCTGATGATTATAAATATTTGTTAAATATTAACCCAGACACAAACAAAGATGACAAACTTGGAGAATCTCGTTTACAGTTTATTCGTGGTTCGAATCAGCTAGCGAATGGTGAAATATTTAGAAGAAGAGAATACAGACTCGGAGATATTATTAATTCTAAACCTGTAGTTGTGCATGGGGCGAGTGCTCTACCTATTCTTATGGAAGGCTATACAACTGGAGGAGCTTCACCAAGTTATACTAAGTTTGCAGCCGATATGAAAAATAGAACACCAATGCTTTATGTAGGCAGTAATGATGGTATGTTGCATGCATTTAATGCCAATACAGGTAAGGAAGTATTTTCGTATATTCCACAAGCGGTGATTAAAAATTTAAACAAATTAACTTCGCCTAAATATGGTAAAAAACTACATCAATACTATGTTGATGCTACGCCTGTTGTTTCAGATGTAATTATTAATGGTAGTTGGCGTACTGTATTAGTAGGCACCTTAGGTGCAGGAGGAAAAGGGGTTTTTGCTTTAGATATTACAGAACCTAACAATATAAAACTCTTATGGGATTATACAGATAAAACATTAGAATTAAAACATACCAAGCTAGGTTATACCTATGCTAGTCCAGTGATTATTCCAGTACATGAGTTTTACGACATTTGGAAAATAGATGGTGCTCAGCTAACATTTGATACTCTTGGGGTGTAGTCCTAGGTAATGGCTATGATCCAGATGCGACCCATGGTAGAGGTTCTATAATTTTTGTTGATTTTGCTAATAACATCGGTAGGGAGTGGGCAGTTTTTTATGGCGAGGAAGGGCTAGCCAATGGTATTTCAGGCGTTACTACAGCTGCGTATTTTCGTCGTAAGACAAGAGGAACGGTAATAGATAGACTTTACGCAGGGGACTATCAAGGTAATCTATGGTATGCCTCACCAAAATTAGCGCCTGATACAAACTCATTGCAGAGTGACTTTGATCAGATTAGAGACCCTATCATAGTAGCTAGAGATAAAAATGGTAAAAGGCAAAGTATCACTACTAAACCCAATGTGATGTTTATGGCAAACGGTGATCATTTTTTAACATTTGGCACGGGCCGTTATATAACTAGTTCTGACAAAGTAGATAACTCTGTACAAAGTTATTATGGTATTAAACCTCTTATAGGCTATAGCTCTGGTAGGTTTGAGTTTGAACCTACTCCACGTTCTCGGCTAGCCACTAGAGAAATTAAAGAAAAAGTTGTAAAAATCGATGGAAAAAATCAAGTAGTGCGGGCAATAGAAGGTGAAAATATTGAATTTGTTAAAGTAACAGGATATATCCCTCCTCCTAAGACTGGATTGATGAAATGGTCAGACTACTTTCCAGGTAAGGTAGGTTGGGTTATTGATTTTGACAAGGGACAAAATGAAAGAGTGGTACAAAATGGAGTTTTATTTGGCAAGACACTATTATTTCAATCAATGGTAAGTAGTAAAAATGCTTGTGGCGGGTCTATTTCTTCTTGGACTTATGCCATTGATCCGTTAGAGGGCAGGCAAACTAAAACAAATGTTTTGATTGATAAAAATAGCTTAGATATCAAAAATTTCATTGTGTCAGGTATTAAAACTGATGGTGCTGGCGGCTTTACCTTAGGTAGTACAGATAAAGTAGATATGTTTGAATTATGCACGGGGGCTGGCTGCCAAAGTATATATATAGATGAAGGTACAGTTGGACGTATTGCTTGGGGGAGTAATGAATAATGCCGGTTAAATATTTATTTATAGTATTTGGTTTTATGTTTATTGTTAACTCTTATGCTAGCGATATTAGTGAAACAAACGCTATTGTTCTAGATATTGATTTAGGTAGAAATTTGGTTACTACGGAAAAGTCATCTCTCTATATAAGTAATTCAGTTCTGTTTAATTCTTCTCCGGTTATATATAAGCTAAAGCCAGGTTACTCAATATATTATGTTTATAAAAAAAATACTAACCCTACTGAAGTTTTAAGTTTAGAGTATTATGAGCATGATGAGGATCTTCGTAACTACAATATTGAGGAAGCTAAAAAAAGGAGAATAAGCAATGAAGAGTAATAATGGATTTACGCTGTTAG
Organism: Pseudomonas sp. F1_0610; assembly: GCF_047470865.1. Taxonomy (NCBI): domain Bacteria; kingdom Pseudomonadati; phylum Pseudomonadota; class Gammaproteobacteria; order Pseudomonadales; family Pseudomonadaceae; genus Pseudomonas; species Pseudomonas sp. F1_0610. The sequence goes on along the minus strand of NZ_JAZDRH010000004.1, from coordinate 126,646 downwards.
AACTATTAATTACTATTCTAGTGCTTGCTATTATTAGCTCAATAGCTTTGCCTTCTTATCAAGAATATGCAAAACGTGCAAAGCGAGCTGAAGCTATTGATATGACGTTTGAGGTTATTGCAAGACAAAAACGTTTTCTTATACAGAATTTTTATATGGCTAATGAATTTAAGCATTTAAAGCTTGAAGATAAACTTAAAGAAATGAAATATTATGAGTATGAATTGTCTTGGCCTAAAAATAAAATTTTATATGATGAAGACGGGCATGAAATAACAATCCCCTATGATAAAGAAGATCAGTTTGTTATAACTGCTTACCCTAAGTTTGATGACGCAGAGTGTGGGAATTTAATATATAACTCCTATACTAGCGAATTTACAGCCTCAACCGGCAATAAAAACTGTTGGCGAAATTAATAGGCTTCAAAAATAAGGGTTGTGAGGAATCAGCCCCGAAAGCTAAATAGGCTTATCGGGGCTTTTCTATTATTGAATAGGCGGTAAAAAATCTTTATCTGGATTATAGGAAGGCGATAAATAACTACTTAACGCCATAAGGTCATTTGGACTTAATGTACCTGCCGCTTGCTGCAAACGTAAATTGTTGAGGATATAACTATAACGGGCATCATTGTAATTACGCACAGAAGCATATAGCTGGCGCTGTGCGTCTAATACGTCAACAATATTGCGTGTACCTACGTCATAACCAACTTGTGTTGCTTCAACAGCACTTTGGTTGGAGATAATAGCTTGTTTGCGGGCTTGAATTTGTTCGACATCGGTATTTACGGCGCGATGGTAATTGCGTGTGTTTTGCACAATTTGGCGGCGGATACTTTCGCGTTGTTGCTCTACGTATTCTAAACGGTAAACCCCTTCGCGTACTTGTGAACTAATCATACCACCGGTATAGAGCGGAATGGTTAGCTGTATACCAATACTGCTTTGCTCTGCATTACCACGAAAATGGGGTGCATAAGGAGAGCCGCTGTTGGTAAATCCTAAGGCGTCGTTATCGCCTTTACGGTATTGAATAACAGCATCTACGCTTGGCGCATGGCCAGATTTGCGTTGTTTAACGCTTTCACTTGCAGCATCTACCGCGTAATTAATAGCTTGAAGCTGTAAGTTTTGCTGGGTGGCAGTATCTACCCATTGTTGCGCGTTATTGGGTACAGGTGCTAGCACTGGCAAGCTATGTTTAATACCTTCAATGGCATCTAGTTCGGTATTGGTCAGTGTAGTTAATGCTTCAAAACCATCTTTTACCATGCGTTCTGCCAAGATGCGATTAGCACGGGTGGCATCATAGGCGGCTTGCGCTTGCAGTACATCAGTTTTATCTGTTAAGCCGACTTTAAAAGCTTCATTGGCTTGATCAAACTGACGTTTAAAGGCTTTTTCTTCGGCCTTAGTGGTGGCTAAGTTATCTTGTGCGCGTAAGATGGCAAAATAAATTTCAGCGCTATTGAGGATTAAGCTTTGTTCAACCGCAGATAGCTCAATGGTGGCCTGCTCATTAACGGCCTTGGCCGCTTTCAGTTGATACCAGCGATCTAAGCGAAATAAAGGTTGGCTTAGGCTGGCTTGATAGACATGCCCATTACGGTTGCTGGTATTTTTACTGCCAGGTACTGTACCCACTAAAGGCATATTGCTAGTAGCAGTATTGACTGTAGTACGTGAGCTTTCTATGCCAGCGCCTAAGCCAATTTGTGGTAATAAACCGGCTTTGGCTTGAGGCACGACCTCGCTTTGGGCTTTATAGTTGGCATGTGCTGCGGCAAGGTCAGCATTGTTTTGTACGGCCAGTTGATACACGTCCATTAGGCTGCTAGGTTGAGCCGCCAGTGCAGAAGTGCTGTACATAGCGCTAATGGCTACGACGAGATAGAGCTTACGCATCCTTAATGAGCCTCATAATCAAAGCAATATCGCTTAAGGCTAAAGCTCACTTGAGGATTGGTCAAGTTTACTTATGTATCTAGTTTATAAATCGCTTTATTTGAGAACCAGACTTGCTGTTTTGGGCATCACCTGCGAGACTGTTGCTTGTTCTTGTCGGGGTGCCATAAGGCTGAGATCGGAGTTGTTCCGGATCCCGTTGAACCTGATCGAGTTAAGACTCGCGTAGGGAACAAGATAATTCTGCTGTTATAGGCAGGTTGCCTCTTGCCGTCAGGTCGCCCGACATTTTCGTTCGTGTTCTGGAGAGCCTGATATGAGCCAAAATGTTTCGACACACTTAAGTGAAACTGCACAAGTCGATCAACAATCAATACAACCTTTTCCCAACTCACGCAAAATCTATGTTGAGGGCTCGCGCTCAGACATTCGTGTGCCTATGCGTGAAATTAGTTTAAGCACTACGCCAACTGCCTTTGGTGGCGAAGAGAATGCGCCTGTTTTGGTGTACGACACTTCCGGTCCATACACGGATCCTAATATTACAATTGATGTGCGCAAAGGTTTGGCGGATGTACGTAGCGCTTGGATTGATGAGCGTGGTGATACTGAGCGCTTATCAGGCTTAACTTCAGAGTTTGGGCAAGCGCGGTTAAACAGTGAAGAGCTAGCCAAAATGCGCTTTGCCCATTTACGTAATCCACGCCGAGCTAAAGCTGGGCAAAATGTCACGCAAATGCACTATGCGAAAAAAGGCATTATCACGCCAGAAATGGAGTATGTGGCTATTCGTGAAAACATGAAGCTAGAGCAAGCGCGCGAAGCAGGCTTGCTTGCTCAGCAGCATGCAGGCTTTAGCTTTGGAGCTGCGATTCCAAACGTAATTACCCCTGAATTTGTGCGTGATGAAATTGCCCGTGGTCGCGCTATTTTACCTGCCAATATTAACCATACAGAACTAGAACCCATGATTATTGGGCGTAATTTCTTGGTAAAAATTAATGGAAATATTGGCAATAGCGCTTTAGGTTCATCTATTGAAGAAGAAGTGGCAAAACTGACGTGGGGTATCCGTTGGGGCTCAGATACCATTATGGACTTATCCACAGGCAAGCATATTCACGAAACGCGCGAGTGGATTATTCGTAACTCGCCTGTTCCTGTAGGTACAGTGCCTATCTATCAAGCTCTCGAAAAAGTAAATGGTGTGGCTGAGGATTTAACTTGGGAGCTGTTTCGCGATACCTTAATTGAGCAGGCCGAGCAGGGCGTTGACTATTTTACTATTCATGCGGGCGTATTGCTGCGCTATGTACCACTGACTGCCAAGCGGGTAACAGGTATTGTTTCGCGTGGTGGTTCTATTATGGCCAAGTGGTGCTTAGCGCATCATCAAGAAAACTTCTTATATACGCATTTTGATGAAATCTGCGAAATCATGAAAGCCTATGATGTTAGCTTTTCCTTAGGTGATGGCTTACGCCCAGGTTCTATTGCCGATGCCAATGATGCGGCACAGTTTGGTGAGCTAGAAACCTTAGGTGAGCTGACCAAAAAAGCATGGGCGCATGATGTGCAGTGCATGATTGAAGGCCCTGGCCATGTACCAATGCACATGATTAAAGAAAATATGGATAAGCAACTTGAGTGCTGTGATGAGGCGCCTTTTTATACCCTAGGTCCGTTAACGACAGATATTGCACCAGGTTATGACCATATTACTTCAGGGATAGGGGCGGCAATGATTGGTTGGTATGGTTGTGCCATGCTGTGCTATGTAACACCTAAAGAGCATTTAGGTTTACCGAATAAAGATGATGTAAAAACAGGCATTATTACCTACAAAATTGCTGCGCATGCGGCGGACTTAGCCAAAGGCCATCCAGGGGCGCAAATTCGTGATAATGCACTGAGCAAAGCGCGCTTTGAGTTTCGCTGGGAAGATCAATTTAACTTAGGTTTAGATCCTGATACAGCGCGTGCCTTCCATGATGAAACCTTGCCTAAGGACTCTGCCAAAGTAGCGCATTTTTGTTCAATGTGTGGACCAAAATTCTGTTCAATGAAAATCACCCAAGAAGTGCGTGATTATGCTAATGAAAATGGCTTAACCGATGAGCAAAAGGCTATTGAAGCGGGCTTTAAAGAACAGTCTGAACGTTTTAAAGAACAAGGCTCGTTAATTTATCGTCAGGTGTAAATAGCGCTTTATTGGTTAAGAAAATACCCACTAAGGGCACTTTGCCTTCGAAAGTTAGATTGTTCAGTAACCTTCGAAGGCAAACTTGCAAACAGCTGGGTATTTTTACTGTATGTATTTAGCCTTAATAATTTTACCTAGCATATTTTTCGGTAGTTTGAGTACAGCATTACCCATTGAATAAGGTGCCAGTGCATAGGCGGGGTAATCCAAATAAATCGCTTTGTCAGTTAGAATAATATTGTTTGTACGTTGAAACGGCCATTGCTGTAAAAAGCTTGCTTGGTCTTCAATGCCTTTAGATTTTAACCAATGTAAGTGCGCTTTCTGTGCCAGCTCCCAGAATGCATCTTCTTGGTTTGGTAATAATAAATCCTGCAAGCTTAGGCTAATTTTTTTCTTTGTATCATAGAGTAGTGTAGTGTGGTGTGAGTTACCGTGGGCGCCACCTGTATAGCTGTAGCTTTTAAACTCAAGGGATACTACATCATCCACTTGCCCTTCAAAACTGGCTTGTAACCATGACTGCCAGTTATCTTCAGCGCTGGCCAAAAAGTCAGCGGCATAGGCTTCTAAGGTGCGATTAGCTGATTGTGCAGCAACGTCATCAGCCAAATCTAATAGACGTTGGTTAATAATGCGATTAAGTTCAGGCTGGTTTTTAAATACTAAGGTATCGACATTAACTAATGCACAAAAATCACCTGTGCAGTTAGGGTCAGCTTGTTTTTCCCATTGAATTCGCTCATGTGGGTAATTTGAGGTATGGCTTTGAAATGTTTGACAACCTATTAAAAATACAGCTAATAGGCTTACTATTAAGTAGCGCAACATAGATAACGGTCTCCTATACCGATATTGCTAACGCAGTAGAGGCGTTGGACAGTTTTAATGGGCTAAGTTTATAGGTAAACCAACTAATATTTAAGAGGCTAACTATGTCTGATTTTAAACAAGCGAAAAGTCCAGATATCGAAATAGTGCAGCATGAAACAGCGTTTAAAGGCTTTTATCGTTTGGATAAATATCAGCTTAAACATCGGCAGTTTGCAGGCAATATGGGGCCTGTGATTAATCGAGAGCTTTTTGTGCGTCCAGATGCGGTTTGTGTTTTACCTTATGATCCTCAAACCGATAGCGTAGTTTTGGTTGAGCAATTTCGTATTGGGGCATTAACCAAGTCCAAGCATCCTTGGCTGCTTGAAATTGTTGCAGGCATTATTGACACAGATGAAACGCCACAACAGGTTGCTCGTCGTGAAGCTTTAGAAGAAGCTAATTTGCAGTTGCAGGAGCTTTGGCCTGTAACAAGCTATTATCCTTCCCCAGGTGGCAGTGATGAATATGTGCATCTGTTTGTTGGAAAATGCTCAACTAAAGATGCAGGTGGGGTTTTTGGCTTAGCCGAAGAGGGTGAAGATATCCGCGTGCATGTTTGGTCATTAGATGCTGCTTTAGCTGCCGTAAAAGATGGGCGCATTGATAACGCAGCTAGCATTATTACGTTGCAATGGCTTGCCTTAAATAAACAGGAAGTAGTGAGCCTTTGGCAAGCGAAATAAGAAGGCTTGCTAAGCATTAAAAAAACAGGCTTTAATGCAGTTTTAGTATTAAAGCTTGTTTTGTTATGAAATTACTTTTGCGTTTAAGCCAGTTGATTGTAAAAACCTTTGCCGTTTGGATGCTGTTTCTGAGCGTGGTGGCATTCTATCTTCCAGACTATTTTCAATGGTTAACGGCATATATTCCTTGGATGCTTGGCCTCATTATGTTTGGTATGGGAGCAACCCTTACACCTAATGATTTCAAGGAGGTTTTTCGTCAGCCTAAAGTGGTAGCTATAGGTGTGGTTGCCCAGTTTAGCCTGATGCCACTAATAGCCTTTGCTCTGGCATTAGGTTTTAAGTTGCCCGCAGAGCTAGCGGCTGGCGTTATTCTAGTAGGCGCTTGCCCTGGTGGTACTGCTTCTAATGTGATGGCCTATTTAGCTCGCGGTAACCTGAGTTTATCGGTGGCGTGCACCTCTGTTTCTACCTTACTTGCGCCTGTCCTAACACCTATTATTTTCTATCTTTTAGCAAGCCAATGGATTGAGGTTTCCGCATGGAGTATGTTTATTTCTGTGTTGCAAATGGTTTTATTGCCTATTGTTTTAGGTGTGGCAGTCAATAGTTTATTTCCTAAACTATCAAGCAGCGCTCAAGTGTTTTTACCCTTTTTATCAACCACGGCAATTATCTTAATTGTGGCGGCCATTGTGGCAAGTAGTCGAAGCAAAATTATTGAAGCGGGCGGGCTAGTGTTTTTGGTGGTGATCCTACATAACGGTGCAGGTTGTTTACTGGGTTATGCATTGGCACGTTTATTTAACTGTAGCTTTACTGATAGTAAGACTATTGCTATTGAAGTGGGCATGCAAAACTCAGGCTTGGGTGTTGCTTTATCGGCTGCCTATCTTGGCCCTTTAGCGGCCGTGCCAAGTGCTATATTTAGTGTTTGGCATAATGTATCTGGCTCTTTATTGGCCATGTATTGGGCGCGTAAAAAAGAGCCTCAAACGCATAAAAAAACGCGCTGTTAGGCGCGCTTTTAGGCTTATAAACCAGGGATACGTTGGCGTAAGTGTTCAATTAACTTGTCAGTGGTAATAGTTTCGTTAGTCTCTACCAAATAACGGTGCGCCTTTTCCTCAGCATTTAAAGGCTGGCGATTTGCTTGCTGAATTTGGATAATCTCATTGGTTGCTTCAGAAGGGTCAATGATTTGATGTGGGCGTTGGGCTAGCCAAGCAGCAACCACCTCATCAGGTGCTTGGCAATCTAAAATAAAGAAAGGCACGCCTTCATTTTCTGCAATATTTAAGGCAGCAAGGCGTCGCGCTTGTTCTAAATAAGTGGCGTCAATAACCACAGAATAGCCTGCTTGTAGTGCTTGCTTGGCCAGATCATGTAACCGTTGGTAGGTGGCATCACTGGCTTGTGGTGTATAAATGCCGGCTCGCATTAGGTTGGCGGCCTCTTTTGGCTGCTCACCGAATAAGCGCTGGCGTTCAGCATAGGAGCGAAAACGTAAGGCGCCCAAAGCTTCTACCAAACGCATAGCTAAATGGCTTTTGCCAACCGCAGAAATACCATGTGTGATGGCTAGAAAACGGCATGGAATAGCACTGTAGCTTTCAGCTAAGTCAGCATATTTGCGATAAATTTGTACGATAGCCGCTTTTTGTACAGCATCATCTTCTTGAGCTAAGCGAAACAGGTTTACTTTGCCACGCACCATGGCGCGGAAGGCTTTATAAAAATTAATTAGCGGAATGGCTGCAAAGTCGCCTGTTTCTTCAAGCCATGAATTGACAAAACGGCGCGACATGGCTTTTAGTCCACGATCATCTAAATCCATGGCTAGAAAAGCAGCATCGCAAGCGACGTCAATGAGGCGAAAAGGCTCATAAAATTCGATGCAATCAAATAGTGTGACTTCACCATCTAACAAAGTTACGTTACCCAGATGAATATCACCATGGCATTCTTTAATCAGCCCTTGATGACGACGCGCCTCCAATAAAGGTTTTAGTCGCTCAAAACTAGATTCAGCCCAAGCTTCTAAAGCATCGAGTTGAATGAAATCTCTTGGTTCTGTGAGCATTTCTCGAATTTGCTCAAAGTTCTGGCGAATAGGCGCCATAATAGCTTGAGGATCACCTAATGGATGATCGGCAGGAACGGATGGGGCACTAATATGAAATTTTGCAATCTTATGCGTCAGTGTGTCGATATACTGTTCGTTTAACTCGCCACTGCGTTGTAAATTGCCAAGCAACTGGCTTTGTGGGAATTGGCGCATTTTGACTGCGTACTCAATGACTTCACCTGCTTTGCCATCCATCTGTGGGTGGTCAGTGGTGCCTGTAATAGGGACGACTTCTAAGTAGATATCTTGAGTTAAACGCTGATTTAGTCGTAGTTCTTCGTTGCAGAAGTGGTGGCGTGTAGTTAGTGCAGTGAAATTAAGAAACCCAAAGTCAACGGCTTTTTTAATCTTATAAGCATACTCACCGGTAAGAATGACCCATGAAATTTGCGTTTCAATAACTTTTATGTCATCTACGTTATGTGAGTAAGCTTGCGGGTTATGTAAAGCATTGATAAGGGCTTGGGTCACAAATTGATCCTTGAATCTTCTACAATGTATCATCTCATTATGGCGAGAGTTTGGCTCCATGCAAAGTGCATTTGCACAAAGCTTAGCGTAAAACAATATAGGTAAATTTAAGCGTTATGGCTCGTAAATCTTCTAGGTCACGTAAAACAAAACCTAAAAAAGGCTTGATACGCCGTATTTTGGGCTGGTGCGTTAAATTAAGTTTAGTCGCTATAGTCGCCATTGGTGGCTATATGATTTACCTTGATGGCATTGTTCAAGAAAAATTCTCAGGTAAGCGTTGGACCATCCCTGCTAAAGTCTATGCGCGTCCACTTGAATTGTATGTTGGACAAAAGCTCACGCAAAAAGACTTTTTAACTGAACTCTCTGCTCTAGGTTATCGCCAAGAAACCGCACTGACTGGTTCAGGTGAATATGTTTCAGGAAAAAATACGGTCGATATTTATACGCGCGGTTTTACTTTTTACGATGGGCAAGAGCCATCATTACCTTTGCGTGTAACCTTTTCGGGGGATTTTGTCGCCGGCTTAAGCCAGACCAATGGGCAAGCTTATCCTGTCGCGCGTTTAGAACCCGTGTTGCTGGGGGGAATCTATCCTGCGCATACAGAAGATAGAATCCTTATTCAGTTAAAAGATGCGCCACCATTATTGATTGAAACCTTAACTACAATTGAAGATCGTGAATTTTATAATCACTTTGGAATAGCCCCTAAGTCTATTCTTAGAGCGGTTATAAATAATTTACGCTCAAGTAAGCTTGAGGGGGCCAGTACCTTAACCCAACAGTTAGTTAAGAATTTCTTTTTAACCAATGAGCGTAGTTTAAAACGTAAAGCCAATGAAGCTTTAATGGCCGTTTTATTGGAAATTCATTACGACAAAAATGAGATTTTAGAAGCTTATCTTAATGAAGTGTACTTAGGGCAAGATGGTCAACGTGCAATACATGGATTTGGCCTTGCTAGTCAGTATTATTTTGGCCAACCATTTAATGAGTTAAAGTTGCATCAAGTAGCGCTCTTAGTCGCTATGGTAAACGGTCCAAGTAAGTTTAATCCACGGCGTAATCCTGAGACTGCTTTAGAACGGCGCAACTGGGTATTGGATAAGCTGGCAGCGCAAAATGTAGTGAGCCAAGAAGTAAGCGCTCAGGCAAAACAGCAGCCTTTGGGCGTGAGCAAGCTAGGTTCTATGGTGAATAATAATTACCCAGCTTTTATGGATCTCATTAAGCGCCAGTTGCGTGAGGATTATGAAGAAAAAGACCTTACTGAAGAAGGCTTGAGTATTTTCACCAGTTTAGATCCTGTTTTGCAGTTTAAAGCAGAGCAGTCAATGCAAGAAACCTATGCTCAGTTAAAAGGGCGCAATGGTATTGATAAAGTAGAAGCCGCCTTTGTTGTAACTAACCCCAATACGGGCGAGGTTTTAGCATTGCTGGGTGGTCGTGATGCGCGCTATGCAGGTTTTAATCGGGCGTTAGATACAAATCGTCCTATTGGTTCATTGGTCAAACCAGCTATTTATTTAGCAGCATTAGAACAGGCTGATCGCTATACCTTAACAAGTTTTGTGCAGGACACTAATTTCTCGGTTAAAAACGCAGATGGCAGCTTATGGACACCGCGTAACTATGACCGTAAAGAACATGGCACTATATATCTGTATCAAGGCTTGGCACGCTCTTATAATATCTCAACAGCACGTTTAGGGCTGGAAGTTGGAGTGCCGCAAGTACTGGATGTGCTTAAACGATTAGGCTTAAAGCGTAACTGGCCAGCGTATCCTGCTATTTTGTTAGGCTCTGGTGATTTAGCGCCCGTAGAAGTGGCTGATGTTTATCAAACTATTGCTAACGGTGGGTTTAACACACCTTTGCGTTCTATTCGAAATGTTTTAACCGCTAAAGGTGAGCCATTAAATCGCTATTCTATGAAGGTTGAGCAGCGCTTTGATGCTGGCGCTATTTATTTAACGCAAGAAGCAATGCGTCGTACAATGACAGAAGGTACAGGGCGCTCAGTCTATAATCGCGTGTCTAAAAATACGGTGTTAGCAGGCAAAACGGGTACTAGTAATGATTCGCGTGATAGCTGGTTTGCAGGCTTCGGTCAAGATTTACTGGCTGTTGCCTGGATGGGGCGTGATGATAACGCCAGCACATCATTAACAGGTGCTACGGGGGCTTTGCAGTTGTGGTCGATTTTTATGCAAAAAGCTCAGCCGTTATCACTAAATATGTCAGTACCATCGAATGTTGAATTTGCGTGGATTGATCCTATATCTGGACAAGGAAGTATGGAAGGTTGCGCAGGTGCTGTTAAAATGCCGTACATTAAAGGTAGCGCACCAGTAGCTATGCCATGTACTCCTGATGAGGTGGATGCTCCTGGTTGGAATCGTGGCTGGACTAATTAATGAGGATTGCGTTTTGAGTAAATACGCAGTATTAACACTGGCAATAGCCGGTAGTGTGTTTTTAAGTGGTTGTAATAGTACAGGGGCAAAAGTTCCTGTAGTTGAGGCGGGAACCAAGCTAACGCCAGGTACGCTTAGAGATATTAATGCGCGTCAGCCGCAGAGTGTATCAACAGGGCAATATTATGCGGGATCAAGCACTAACCAAGCTAGCGAAACCGTTGTGGTTAGTGGGCATCAGACGAGTAATCGTATTGTGGTTGAACATGAGTCAGCCACGAACACTAATACACAAGCCTACAACCAACCATGGTCAGCTAGTCAAACCCCAGGGCAGCAAGACTGGCAAGCCGCCGAGGGACAGGCGCGCGCGCAGCTAGGGCAACAGCAGCAAGTCTTCGAAGAGAAATCCCAAGACTATCAAGCTAAATTACGCTCAGCTCAAGCAAATTATGCACAGCAGCCGTTGCCAGCCCCAGTGCAGGCGTTGATTACCAGTGCAGAACAATCGGCTCAGCGGGGGGATTTCAATAATGCGGCTGCTCAGCTTGAACGCGCGCAACGTATCGCACCAGCCGAGCCTATTATTTTGCATCGTCTATCTGAAATTTATCTTGCCCAAGGCGAACCTGCTACAGCTGAACAGATGGCGCAACGAGGTTTAAGTTTAAGTAATAATAAGCCAGCGCTACAGGCTAGTTTTTGGGAGTTGATAGCACGTTCGCGAGATGAACGCAATGATGCAGCGGGTGCGGCTCAAGCTCGTGAGCGGGCGAAGGTATTACTTTAATGTCACAACATATTAATTTAGTTGCAGAACAGTTGTTGTGGCTTGAGCGCGAGTTAAGGGTCGCTGGATTGTGGTCAGAACAAGCGCCTGATGCCGATGCGCTGATGAGCTCAGAGCCATTTTGCGTAGATAGATTAGATCTTGAACAATGGCTGCAATGGGTTTTTTTACCAAGAATGATCGCTTTAGTGCAATCAGGTCAGCCACTACCAGCTAAAAGTGCTATTGCACCTATGGCATTAGAGCGATTTAAGGATAAATTAGACAAAATGCAGCCGTTAGTTAAACGGCTGCAAGCGTTAGATCATTTACTTACTGAAGGACATTTACCGTTACCGCAATAGGTTAGTCTTTACAGTATTCTTTAATTCCGTTTTCGGCTTCTACAATACGCGCTTGACGCTCTTCTTCAGTTAAGCGCACTACTACACCGTTTTCGTTACTCATAACGCGTGAGTTGTACTTAAGCTGTGCCAAGTTATTACGGATATTAGTACAGTACTCTTGTAGTTTCTTATCCCGCTCAGCGGCTTCCTCTTGTACTTTTTTATCAATATCTGCTTGCGTAGCTGGCTTGTTTGGCTCATCTACTTTTGCTGGTTCAGTATTTGAACCAAAAGAGCGTTGTTGACCTGTAGATATGATTTTAGCATTAACACCATCGGGCGGTTTAGAGCCGTAATGTATAGAGCCTTGAGCATCAGTCCATTGATAAATGGCGTTAGCTTGTGCAACGCCTGCAAAGAGGGCGGCGCATAAACCAAAGCAAATAAAAGCGCGGCGCATAATTAATCCTTCCTAATCAACAATAAATAAACTATAAAGCCATAGTCGATATAATGGTTTGAGCTAGCTCACAGCAAAGCCACTATTTTTTATGAGCATTTTTAGGTAGCTGCACAACAATACTCTCAGAATACTTGTCGTGCCAGGTGCTTTTTTCTTTGTTAAACAGCATCCACCAAAAGCCTAAGCCAAAGGCTAGCCATGAAAATATTGCAATAAAAAAGCGCAGTAGGCTTTGCCAGAGATCTATTGCTGTACCATCCCTGTTTTGTACACGCACCCCCCAAACTTGCATGCCCAGTGTTTGTCCATTGTGTGTCCAAAATTTGGCGAAAAAACCAAATAAGCAGAATACGAGGATGCTGTATAGGACGGGGTCTTGATCAAGCTGCTTGGCTTGCGACATGGCCATAAGCTGCTCGGCACCATAAATAGCACGTAAGATACCTTGTTGGTAAATTAAGGTCGCTACCATCACAATGGCCAAGCACAATAAAAAGTCATAAAACATAGCAGCGAAACGTCGGCCCATGCCGGCAATAGGGTATTCGCCTGTAGGTTTTAGAAGGTGTCTATTCTTTGACATAACTAGCCCAATACAAAAAGTGCTAGGTATTGTACTGCAACAGCTGAACCGAGCAAATTGCTAAAAGAAAAAGCCCTTGATTAATCAAGGGCTTTGCAGAGGGTCTAGTCAACGCGTTGAACTTTATCTGCTTGCATTCCTTTCTGGCCTTCTACAGCTTCGAAAGTCACTTTTTGGCCTTCTTTCAAGGTTTTAAAGCCTGTTCCTTCAATAGCACGGAAGTGAACAAAAAGGTCAGGGCCATTTTCCGGAGTAATAAAACCAAAACCTTTTTCATCGTTGAACCATTTAACGGTACCAGTTTGACGCGACATACTTATATCCTTTGAAACTAAAGTTAATTGTGCATTTATTAAGTAATAATAAATACCAACACTGAGTTGCAGGGAGTTAAGCAGTCGAGCGAGATACAATAAGCACATAAAATTGGTTAGGTACTAGATCACGGTTCTGAGCGACCCTCGCAAATCAGTCTCAATACTCTACGATAACTAAACTTTAAAGCCAAGTAGCATAAGTTCTAACTTGAATAAAATTATTGCTCATTTAGTCATAGTTCTAATAAATATATTTAAATAAATGCGTTAGAACAAAAGATTAATTATTAAATGGGAAATGGGTGGTTATACTTTGGTGGAAAGAAGCATTAGTGTTTAAGCTAATGCTTCTTTATTTGGGCTTAAACTTCGACAGCTAAACTTTTAACAATTTTGTCATGCCAAATTTGTGGGCCGCTGATGTGCACAGAGTCGCCTAAACTGTCTACAGCAACAGTTACAGGCATATCTTTTACATCAAACTCATAAATAGCTTCCATGCCTAACTCTTCAAATGCCAGAACTTTAGCCTGTTTAATAGCCTGTGCTACTAAATACGCAGCACCTCCTACGGCCATTAAGTATACAGCCTTGTTGTCTTTGATGGCTTCAATGGCAATAGGTCCACGTTCAGATTTACCAATCATACCTAAAAGCCCTGTGGCCTCAAGAATCTGACGGGTAAATTTATCCATACGTGTTGCTGTTGTAGGGCCGGCCGGTCCTACCACTTCATCGCGTACAGGATCTACAGGGCCAACGTAGTAAATAAAGCGACCTTTTAGGTCTACAGGTAGTTGCTCGCCATTATTTAGCATTTCGCACATGCGTTTATGGGCGGCATCTCGGCCAGTAAGCATTTTACCATTGAGTAATAATGTTTCACCTGGTTTCCAGCTAGCCACTTCTTCTGGCGTAATGCTATTTAAATCCACACGACGTGCTGATGGACCCGCTTCCCAAACAATTTCTGGGTAAGCATCTAATGAGGGGGCTGCTAATTTGGCTGGGCCTGTGCCATCTAGTGTGAAATGAACATGGCGTGTGGCAGCACAGTTAGGAATCATGCACACAGGTAAAGATGCAGCGTGGGTTGGGTAATCTTTAATTTTGATATCCAACACCGTAGTTAAACCGCCTAAGCCTTGGGCGCCAATACCAAGCTGGTTTACTTTTTCAAAGATTTCTAAACGTAACTCTTCAGCACGATTTTGTGGGCCACGGGCTTGAAGTTCATGGATATCGATAGACTCCATCAATACTTCTTTAGCCATTAATGCGGCTTTTTCTGCTGTGCCACCAATACCGATGCCAAGCATCCCTGGAGGACACCAGCCAGCTCCCATTGTAGGTACAGTTTTAAGTACCCAATCCACAATAGAGTCAGATGGATTGAGCATAGCCATTTTAGATTTATTTTCAGAGCCACCGCCTTTAGCGGCTACATCAATTTCAACAGTATCACCAGGCACTATAGAGTAGTGAATAACGGCTGGGGTATTGTCTTTAGTATTTTTACGTTTGCCTGCCGGGTCGGCTAAAATAGAGGCGCGCAGTACGTTGTCTGGATGAGTATAAGCACGGCGAACACCTTCATTGATCATATCATCAAGGCTCATTTGTGAGTCCCATTGAACATTCATGCCAACGCGTACAAAGACAGTCACTATACCTGTGTCTTGGCAAATTGGGCGATGCCCAGTAGCGCACATACGTGAGTTGATTAAGATCTGTGCAATCGCATCTTTAGCTGCCGGTGATTCTTCACGTAAGTAGGCTTCGTGCATACTTTGAATGAAATCAACGGGGTGGTAATAGGAAATATATTGTAAAGCATCAGCAACGCTTTGAATTAGATCATCTTGCTTAATAACGGTCATTACGCGCTCCTCTAATTAGCGGGAACCTTTTATTAAAAGCAACGCCGAGCAAAGCTCGGCGTTATAAGTCACTTTAGGCAAGTATACCTTTTGTCAAGGCTAAGACCTAGTGCTATGCAACATAGGTAGCATTAACCTTTGGACTCAGGATATTGCTCGTGTAATTGGGCTAGTAAGCGGTCTTTTTCGACCCACAGCTGGTTAACCCAGGCTTGAAAGTCTTGTCGGTAACTGGTGTCGGAATCGTAGTTTTTGCCTAAAAAATGCTTGGGAATATCTAAGGTTTCGACGTGCATCACCACTTGTTTAATTTTTCCAGATAATAAGCACCACATGCTGGGTGAGCCTTGTGGGTAGTGAATAGTCACATTAAGCATTTTATGTAGTTGTTCACCCATGGCGTCTAAAACAAAAGCGATACCGCCAGCTTTAGGTTTGAGTAAGTATGTAAAGCTTGATTGCTGTTCGGCATGCTTCTCTGGCGTAAAGCGAGTGCCTTCTAAAAAGTTAAAAACAGAAACAGGATTGGTTTTGTAGCGTTCGCAGGCTTTACGTGTGGTGGCTAGATCTTGTCCTTTTTTTTCTGGATGTTTGGCAAGATAGGCTTTGCTGTAACGTTTCATAAAAGGAAACTCTAGTGCCCACCAGCATAAACCTATGATAGGAACCCAAATAAGCTCTTGCTTAAGAAAGAATTTAAGTAAGGGAATTTTGCGATTGAACTGATTTTGCAGTACGAGAATATCAACCCAGCTTTGATGGTTGCTAGTCACTAAACGTGAGTGGGTCATATCTAGGTTGTCTAACCCTTGTACTGTCCACTGTACCTTAGCTGCCAGTTTGATCCAAAAATTATTCACACCAATCCATAGTTCAGCAATGCTGTGCATAGCAAAGCGTAAGGCTCTTTGAATAGGTTTAAACGGAAAAAGAAATTTAATAAGTGAAAGTAGGAATAAAGGCCAGCACAAAATAAAAGTGCTGATAAATAGAATAAGGGCTGAGATGATGCCTCGGATAGCGCTTGGTAAAAAATGCAGCATAAATAATAACCTCGATGCAGCCAGGGTGTTGAGCGTGCTTATTATAAAGGTTAATGTTAACGCTGAATGATATTACTGCAAGTAAGATCTAAGCTTTAACAGCAAAATAGCAGAAATTAGTGCTATTTTGCTGATATATACTGTAGTTATGCTTTATTTAACAGCCTGAATAGCGGTTAAGGCGATAGTAAATACAATATCCTCAACCAAAGCGCCACGAGACAAATCATTCACAGGCTTGCGTAAGCCTTGCAACATAGGGCCAACACTAATGACATTGGCGCTGCGTTGTACAGCTTTGTAAGTGGTATTGCCTGTATTTAAATCAGGAAATACAAACACTGTGGCGTGGCCTGCAACTTTGCTGTTAGGCGCTTTTTGCTTGCCTACGCTAGCAATGCTGGCAGCGTCGTATTGAAGTGGACCATCAATAGCTAGTTCTGGCGCACGCTCTTGAGCAAGACGAGTGGCCTCGCGAACTTTCTCTACTTCAGCGCCAGTGCCAGAGTCACCTGTTGAGTAGCTGATCATGGCTACTTTAGGGTTAATGCCAAAGGCTTTGGCAGACTCAGCACTTTGCAAGGCAATTTCTGCTAGGTTTTCGGCATTAGGGTCAGGGTTTACAGCGCAGTCGCCATACACTAGTACCTGATCTGGCAGTAGCATAAAGAAGACAGAAGAGACTAAGTTGTAGCCAGGTGCTGTTTTAATCAACTGTAATGCTGGGCGAATAGTGCTGGCTGTGGTATGTACTGCGCCAGAAACTAGTCCATCTACTTCATCAAGGGCTAGCATCATGGTTGCCAGCACAACAGTATCTTCTAGTTGCGAAGCGGCCATAATCTCAGATAAGCCTTTGCTTTTACGCATTTCTACCATAGGTGCAATGTAGTTATTGCGAATAAGGTCTGGATCTAAAATCTCTAAATCTTTTGGCAGTTCTATGCCTTGTGCGTCGGCAACGGCTTTTACTTCTTCAGGTTTGGCCAATAAAACACAACGGGCAATACCGCGGTTTTGGCAAATAACGGCGGCTTGAATAGTACGAGGCTCATTGCCTTCAGGTAGAACGATACGCTTGTTGGCGGCCTGCGCACGCTTGACGAGCTGATAGCGGAAAGCAGGTGGCGATAACAAAAGCTCACGCACATTAGCGCAGCGTGCTTTGATTTTTTCAGCCGCCAGATGCTGAGCGATAAATTCAGTAACCTGTTTAATTCGTTGTTCATCATCAACAGGAATGCCCTTGTTCAGGCTGAATAAGTTGCTAGCGGTATCATAAGAGCCTGTAGACACTGTTAAGACAGGTAAGCCGCTCTGCATGGCACCTTTACAAAGCTCTAGGATGCGAGGGTCAGGCGTAAAGTCGGTACATAACAATAAGCCAGCTAATTGCACGCCATTAAGTGCTGCTAGGCTAGCAGCCATAATGATGTCGTCACGGTCGCCAGGCGTAACAATTAGAACGCCTGGTTTGAATAGTGGTACTGTGTTAGGTACCGCTCGGGCGCATAGAATGACTTTTTGTACACGGCGGCTATTGAGTTCACCTTGGTTTAAAATTTTTGCATTTAACTCGTTAGCGACGTCCAAAGTGCGTGGCGCGTTGAGTTCTTCGTTTTGCGGAATGCAGCCTAAAAGCTGGAGTTTACCTTGACGAATAGCCGCACTGTTGGCAGTTAGCTGCTCAGCAAAAGAGGTTTGAATAGCCTCAGGTACGCGGTTAATAATAACGCCAAGTAAGTTTTCTGATTGGCTGCCACCAAAAAACTGCGCTTGCATTTCAATACGGTCAGCTAATTCAGCAAAGTCATTGCTGTTAGCTGCGCTAACTAAAATAACCTCAGCATTGACCGCACGTGCGACCGCTGTATTAATACGCTGTGCGTAATCTTGCTGGGTTGTAGGTGACATACCTTCAATAATGACCACGTCGTATTGATTAGCCACTTCTTGGTAGTTGCTAACAATTTCTTCGAGTAGTTCATCTTGCTGCCCATTACCAATCATGCGTTCAACATGCTGTTGGGATAATGGTTGAGGCTGCTTTAAACCAAAACTGTTGGCTAACATAGTGCTGGAGCGCTCAGGGCCTGAATAGCCAGGGTGAGGCTGAGCAATAGGTTTGAAAAAACCTACTTTAATGCCAGCGCTAGTCAGTGCGTGAACTAATCCAAGACTGATACTGGCAAGGCCAACACCAAATCCGGTTGGGGCGAGAAGGAAGGTATGCATAGCTCGTCCTATTTACGATTATTTAAAAGAGCGAGTGTTTCTAAGGCAATTTGGCGTTCTTCATTGGTAGGAATAACCAATACGCGAGGAGAACCTTCTGCACTAATGACACCAGCTACACCACGAATACATTTTTTGTTTGCTTCGTTATTAAGTTTAAAATTAAATAGTGGCATGTAGGATAGTGTTTTTTCACGAATAGCGTCAGCGTTTTCACCAATGCCGCCAGTGAATACTAAGCCATCTAAGCGTGGTAAGGCACAAGCCATGCCGGCTAATGATTTAGCTAGGCGATAACAGAATACCTCAATGGCGAGAGTAGCCTTATCGTTACCTGACTGGCTAGCTTCTAATAGCGTACGCATATCGTTAGATAGGCCAGATAAACCAAGCAGGCCGCTTTCTTTAGTGAGTACTGACTCAATTTTAGCCAAGTCCCAACCTAGTGTGCGATGTAGATGGTTTGGTAGGCTTGGATCAATATCACCACTACGCGTCCCCATCACTAGACCTTCTAACGGAGTTAACCCCATGCTGGTATCACGACTCTCACCATTTACTACGGCGCAAGTCGAACTGCCGTTCCCTAAATGGGCGATCAGCCAGCAACTATCCTCTACAGGTAGTTTACTGAACTCTGCAGCCTTGCGGCTGACGTACATATGGCTAGTGCCATGGAAACCGTAACGACGTACATGATGTTCAGTATAAAGATGCTCAGGAACGGCGTAACGATAGGCGCGAGCGGGCATGCTTTGGTGGAAAGCTGTATCAAATACGGCAATTTGCGGTAGGTCAGGGTATAAGGCTAAAGAAGCTTCAACGCCAATGAGTCCGGCTGGGTTGTGTAGTGGTGCCAGTACTGCAGCGTTACGAATAACCTCTATAACATTGGGTGTTAATTCTGTAGCTTTGGTGAAATGTGCGCCACCATGCACAATACGGTGGCCAATGCCATCTAGTTGGCCATGACTGGCTTTTTGTACCATAGGTAGTAGGCGCTCAAAGGCATCTTTGTGTGTGGCGCCATGTAATGAAGTAAGGTGTTTTTCGCCTTCAAAACTCCAGTTTAATACTGCATCTTCAGTGCCGAGTCGCTCTGCTAATCCTTGTAGTGGAAAGCTGTCACTGTTCTCGTTAACCAGTGCAAACTTAACAGAAGAGCTACCGCTATTTATCACTAATATATTGCGACCCGACATATTTTGTCCTTGATTAGTAAACACGATTAAAAAGTCTTGCTAGAGCATCACATGCAAGAGCATGGTGATTTTGTAGTGCTTAAAATCTTGTCTTTCCTAGACGCTTGCAGCAATCCTGCAAAAGTATTGTCATTCTAAAGTCGCATTCGACTGTTTAGGACGTTAAACTAGATCTACATTTACCACACCTTATAGGTTTTTCTATGTCTATTGCTGCCAAAAAAGCAGTTTCAATTCATTACACGTTAACCAATGATGCCGGCGAAGTTATTGATAGTTCAGCAAATTCGGAGCCGTTAACCTATCTTCATGGCGCACAAAATATTATTGCTGGTCTTGAACAAGCGTTGACGGGAAAAAGTGTAGGTGACAAGTTAGAAGTTACTGTTGAGCCAGAACAAGCTTACGGTGAATATTTGCCAGAGCTAGTTGCGACATTAAGCCGCAGTATGTTTGAGGGCGTTGAAGAGTTAGCTGTAGGTATGCAATTCCATGCCTCTGGCCCAGATGGTGGTATGCAGGTTGTAACTATTCGTGATATTGACGGTGATGATGTTGTAGTGGATGGAAATCATCCACTCGCTGGACAGCGTTTAACCTTTAAGGTTGAGGTTACTGAGGTGCGCAACGCTACGGCTGATGAAATTACCCATGGCCATATTCATGGTGAAGGTTGTCATCACTAAAAGATAGTTGCCCCAAAAAAAGCACCTTAGGGTGCTTTTTTTCAAGGTATAATTACCAAAATGAGATGTGTGTCACTTTACTTGTACCCTTAGTAAAAACATACAGCGATAATGTGCTTAATAGGAGTTAATGAAATATGAGCGCTATTCATCGTTTGAACTTGTGTGCTCTGGACGGAAGTGAGCTAGCATTAGATCAATTTGCTAATAAAGTGCTATTGATTGTAAATGTGGCCTCACAGTGTGGGTTCACTCCTCAGTACGAAGGGCTGCAAGCACTACAGGATAGTTATGCTAAGCATGGTTTTTCAGTACTAGGTGTACCTTGCAATCAGTTTGGACAGCAAGAACCCGCAGGAGCAGATGAGATTGCTCAGTTTTGCAAAGAGCATTACTCAGTAACTTTTCCTATGACTGAAAAACTCTTGGTCAATGAGCCTAACTGTCATCCGTTGTACCGTTTACTGGCAGGGGAAGGGGCTGAGTTTCCTGGTGAGATTGCGTGGAACTTTGAAAAGTTCTTATTAGATGGGCAAGGTGCGGTGATTGGGCGTTATGCGTCACGTACGACACCAGATGATCCTGTGTTACTTAGTGCCATTGAATCTGCTTTGGGTTTGTAAACTTAAGCAACAAAAAGGAGGCATTGGCCTCCTTTTGTTTTTATAGATCGCTTATTCCCAGATACCAAAAGTTAAACGGCTCTTCCAAGTGCGTGATGGTTTCTCGGTTTGGATTGTTTGCTCTTCACCTTGATTTAGCTCTTTAGATAAGTTTTCAACCGCATCCTTATATTGGTTGATCATATCTTTATCGGCTTGGCTCATTTGTGGCCGTTTGCTCTCTGTGCCATCAATAACACCAAGTGTCATACGGCTTAACCAGTTACGGCGATCTTCTTCTTTAATACGTGCTTTGAACTCGCCTTTTACCACACTAGGGTGATCAGGGTAGTTGGTCATGAGTGTTTTTAAGGAAACTTCTGCCAAATCATTTAAGCCAAGATGGCGATAGGATTCCGTCATCAATGCCAATCCGTCTGCTACAGAAGGTGTGCCTTGATAGTTTTCAACAATATAGGTGCCACGGTTTAAAGAGGCAACATAGGCATTACGACGTAAATAATAGTAGCCTACGTTCGCTTCGTAGTAAGACAACAGGTTGCGCAAATAAATCATGCGTTGTTTCGCATCGGGTGCATAGCGACTATGGGGATAACGCGCTGTTAATTGAGCAAATTGATTATAGGAGTTACGTGCAGAACCTGGGTCGCGCTTGGTCATATCTAATGGCAAAAAGCGTGCAACTATGCCTCTATCTTGTTCAAAGGCGGCTAAGCCTTTTAAGTAGTAAGCGTAGTCAATATCTTTATGTTGCGGGTGCAGGCGCATAAAACGGTCCGCAGAGGCCATTGCTTCTGTGGTGTTTCCGCTTTTATATTGTGCGTAGATTAACTCTAATTGCGATTGTTCAGCATAACGCCCAAAGGGATAACGTGTTTCTAAAGCTTTCAGTTTTTTTACTGCTGAGCTGTAGTTTTCTTTGTCTAAATCCGTTTGAGCAAGTTGATAAAGCTCTGTTTCGCTTAAGTTTTCGTCTATTACTTTGTTAGATGAACACGCCGTAATCAGTGCGAATGAGGCAATAAGCAGTAAAGATTTCACATGCATTTTAGCTAACGTCCTAGTGACGGTTGGCTGACTTAAAATAAGCCGTCCTGTTATAGTGGGCAACCTTTCGTATATGCGAAGCATAAAAGACGCTGTATTGAACTACAAGCGTTAAACATCAAAACCTAATGTTTAATAAATAGTATGCCAGTTAATATCACAGAAACCATCCAGTTGCAGGCCGATGTTCCCTTTGAACTGGGGGGGCAGCGCTTAGACCAAGTTGCAGCACAATTGTTCGATGAGCATTCACGTTCACGCTTAACGGCTTGGATTAAAGAGGGGCGCTTAACTGTCGATGGTCAGGTTAAACGTCCACGCGACACAGTGCACAGTGGCTCTAAGCTTGAATTAATGGCAGAACTAGAAGCGCAGGGTGAATGGCTAGCGCAGGATATCCCTTTAGATATCGTTTATGAGGATGACTATATTCTGGTCATCAACAAGCCCACAGATTTGGTAGTGCATCCAGCAGCGGGACATGCCGATGGTACTATTTTAAATGCGCTCTTGCATCATGTGCCAAGTATTGCTCAGGTACCTCGTGCCGGCATTGTGCATCGTTTAGATAAAGATACAACAGGATTAATGGTGGTTGCTAAAACATTAGAGGCACACACCAATCTTGTTGAACAGCTACAGGCGCGTACTGTTGGTCGTACCTATGAAGCTATTGTGGTTGGCGTAGTAACTTCAGGCGATACCATTGATGCGCCTATAGGACGTCATAGCCAATCGCGACAAAAAATGGCTGTCACAGAAAATGGCAAGCAAGCCATTACACACTATCGCGTGTTGGATAGATTTAGAGCCCATACCCATGTGCGTGTAAAATTAGAAACAGGACGTACCCATCAGATTCGTGTGCATATGTCCTATGTTGGTTTTCCTCTGATAGGCGATCAAACCTATGGTGGCCGCTTTAAGATTCCGCCAGCGGCTAATCCAACTATGGTAGAAACCTTGCGAGATTTTCCACGTCAAGCTCTGCATGCACGCTTTCTGGAGTTAACCCATCCAATAACGCAGCAAGCTATGAAATGGGAAGCACCTCTCCCAGAAGATTTTACGTGGCTGCTAACCTTATTGCGTCAAGATCGTGAATCTTTTGTAGGATAACTAATGCCTTTACCCTTTGATTGGTTGGCGCCTGATTGGCCTGCGCCCAGTAATGTAAAAAGCTGTGTTACGACAGTATCTGGAGGCCTTAGTCAGGGGCCTTACGCCAGTTTTAATCTAGGCGATCATGTGGGTGATGATAAAATGGCTGTTGCTCATAATCGGCAGTTTTTGGCGCAACAGTTACACTGTCAGCCCACATGGCTAGAGCAGGTTCATGGTACTGCCGTAGCGGATGCAGTAACGCATATGCGTTGTACTGCAGATGCTTCAATTACGCAGCAAAAAGGGATTGCTTGCTGTGTGATGACGGCCGACTGTTTGCCAGTGTTATTTTGTGATCAGCAAGGCACGCAGGTTGCTGCCGCACATGCCGGTTGGCGTGGGCTAGCAGGTGGAATGTTGGAGCAGACAGTTAAGCAATTTACGACAGCGCCAGACCAGCTTATGGCTTGGTTAGGTCCAGCTATTAGTCAGGCGGCATTTGAAGTTGGTTTGCAAGTGCGTGACGCTTTTATGAGTCAGCATTTGGAGGCAGAACAGGCTTTTGTGCCTAGTGTTAATCAGGGTAAGTGGATGGCTGACCTCTATCAACTCGCACGTATTCGTTTAGCCAGTTGTGGTGTGCATCAGGTCTATGGTGGCGGTGAATGTACTTATTATGATCAGCGTTTTTACTCATATCGTAGAAACTCAGTGACAGGACGTTTTGCCAGCTTAATTTGGCTTGATTAAACAAATAAAAATTTAGATAAAAAAAGACCCATACAGAGTATGGGTCAAAAACCGTGTTTAGCCTGATGAGGAGATAACCTGAACAACCAACCTGACGGAAATTCGGTTATCGGCTGATCTTGCGACCAGTTGAGTTAATAATAGCGATTCTCATTTGCATGTCAACATCTTTTTGAGAATTTTTCTCATTTGGTGTGAAAAAGTTTTTTAACAGCTAAAAAATGTGAATAAAATCAAGCATTGTTCAAGATCCTTAAGTGGACTAAATATTCGTGATAGATTTGCCCATCTAAAATCAAATTAACGATAATATTAAACAAGATAGCTTAAATATCCTTGAGTAAGAGATAAGTATCGTGCAGCCGATTGCAACTATAGTGCAGATTACAGACAGTCATCTGTTTTCCCAGCCTGACGCTCAATTGCTGGGCATCACTACATTAGAAAGTTTTAAACAGGTAGTGAGCTTGGTAAGGCAGGAAATGGGCGAAATTGATTTACTGTTAGTTACTGGAGATATCGCTCAAGATAGCTCACCAGTAGCCTATCGCCAGTTTGCTCATTACACAGAAGGTTTGGCAAGTAATACAAGGTGGCTACCTGGAAATCATGATGAGCTGTTACAAATGCAAAGTTTTTGTCGCAATAATAGCTTTCTAAATACGCAAACTAGTTTAGGAAACTGGCTATTATTGACCCTGAACTCGCATGTACGTCATCAATCCTATGGTTATTTAGCTGATATTCCAGCACTTGAAAAAAAGCTAAAAACAACAGAGCAAGAACATATTATGCTGGCTATACACCACCATATCTTACCATTAGGTAGTGCTTGGCTTGATAATATTAACCTGCGTAATGCTGATGAGTTTCTTGCTTGTATAAAACAGTTTCCGCAAGTCAAGCTTGTTTCTTGTGGACATGCTCATCAGCTATCTGACTTAACTCTAGAACATATCCGTATTGTTACTACACCTTCTACTTGCGTGCAATTTATGCCATGGGCCGAGGATTTTAAGGTGGATACACAACAACCAGGCTTTCGGGTTTTTCAGCTTTATGCTGATGGACGTTTTACCACTTATGTTAAACGCTTGCCTGAAAACAGCTTTTTAGCCGATGAGCACGCAAGCGGTTATTAAAACAATGCTATGCTTGGTAGCTTGTTAGTTACGTGTGAGAGTTAACAGCATGCTTGCTCCAGCTATTTTATATTTACATGGATTTAATAGTGCACCTTCCTCTGTGAAAGCAAAACAGCTTCAGCTGGCATGGCAACAGCTTGAGTTACCTAGTGAGCATTTAATTATCCCACAGTTACCTCATCACCCTGCACAAGCCATTGCACTGCTTGAGTCTTTGATTGACCCACAGCTGAACTTGACCTTAGTGGGTAGCTCTTTAGGCGGCTATTACAGTACTTATTTAGCAAGGCAGTATCAATTGCCTGCATTGTTGATCAATCCAGCTGTTGCACCACATACATTATTTGATGGCATCTTGGGTGAGCAAGAAAATCTCTATACCGGTGAGCGCTGGCAACTGACAAAGGAGCATCTTGAAGCGTTAGCCGCATTAGAAGTAAGTGCCCCAACCGCGCAAGAAAACTATCAAGTTTGGCTGCAAACAGGGGATGAAACACTAAACTATCGTCATGCTGAACACTATTATCAAGCCTGTAGTTTGCGCATTGAAGCAGGTGGAGATCATGGATTTGCTAACTTTGCCCAGCATTTGCCAGCACTTTTGTTGTTTGCTGGCGTAGCTGCTGAACATGTAGCTCAATTAGATTTAACTAAAATAGATGGTGTTGAATGAGTAATACAAGTTATACCGCTGATGCGATTGAGGTTCTTTCAGGGTTAGATCCAGTGCGCAAACGCCCTGGTATGTATACAGACACAACGCGTCCAAACCATCTGGCACAAGAAGTAATAGATAACAGTGTTGATGAAGCTTTAGCGGGACACGCGCGCAATATTCAGGTGATTCTACACGTCGATCAGTCCTTAGAGGTTACTGACGACGGGCGCGGCATGCCTGTAGATTTACACCCTGAAGAGGGCATTCCTGGGGTTGAGCTGATTTTTACGCGCTTACATGCAGGTGGTAAATTTTCCAATAAAAATTATGAATTTTCAGGTGGCCTGCATGGTGTAGGTATCTCAGTCGTTAATGCCTTATCGACCTTGGTTGAAGTACGTGTAAAGCGCGATGGGCAAGAGCATCAGATGAGCTTTAAAGATGGTTTCAAAGCTACAGATTTAGATGTCATAGGTACTGTAGGTAAGCGTAATACAGGTACCTCAGTACGCTTCTGGCCTGATCCTAAGTATTTTGACAGCGCTAAGTTTTCAGTTTCCCGTTTAAAACATGTGCTTAAAGCGAAAGCTGTATTGTGCCCAGGCCTAACCATTAGTTTTCATGATAAAAATACCGATGAAAAAATTGAATGGTTCTTTGAAGATGGATTACGTAGTTATTTAACTGAAGCTGTTACTGAGTTTGAACGCTTACCGCAAGAGCCATTTTGCGGCAGCTTTGCAGGTACAGGGGAAAAAGTAGAATGGGCGTTGCTCTGGTTGCCCGAAGGTGGTGATAGCATCCAAGAAAGCTATGTTAACCTTATTCCTACAGCGCAAGGTGGTACTCATGTAAATGGTTTGCGCCAAGGTTTGCTTGATGCTATGCGTGAGTTCTGTGAAATTCGCAATCTACTTCCGCGTGGGGTTAAGCTGGCGCCTGAGGATGTATGGGAAAAAATCTGCTTTGTTTTGTCATTAAAGATTCAGGAGCCCCAGTTTTCAGGCCAAACCAAAGAACGGTTATCCTCACGTAAT
Organism: Pseudomonas sp. F1_0610; assembly: GCF_047470865.1. Lineage (NCBI taxonomy): Bacteria > Pseudomonadati > Pseudomonadota > Gammaproteobacteria > Pseudomonadales > Pseudomonadaceae > Pseudomonas > Pseudomonas sp. F1_0610. The sequence continues at coordinate 100,063 of NZ_JAZDRH010000004.1, read as the reverse complement.
GCTGCTGGCTTTGTCGCTGGTGTTGTAAAAGATGCTTTTAGCTTATGGTTAAACAGCAACCATGAGATAGGCACGCAACTGGCTGAACTGGCCATTAGCAATGCTGGCAGACGCTTAAAATCAGCTAAAAAGGTTGAGCGTAAACGTATTACGCAAGGGCCCGCCCTACCCGGTAAGTTAGCCGATTGCACAGGACAAGATCCTATGCGTGGCGAGCTATTTTTAGTCGAGGGTGATTCCGCTGGAGGTAGTGCTAAGCAAGCCCGCGATAAAGAGTTTCAGGCGATTATGCCGCTGCGCGGTAAGATATTAAATACTTGGGAAGTTGATGGTAGTGTGGTTTTAGGTTCCCAAGAAGTGCATGATATTGCCGTAGCCATTGGTGTAGATCCTGGAGCCGAAGATATTAGCCAATTGCGTTATGGAAAAATTTGTATTTTGGCCGATGCCGATTCAGATGGACTACATATCGCAACTTTACTCTGTGCTTTATTTGTACAGCATTTTCGTCCACTAGTAGCACATGGTCATATTTATGTAGCCATGCCCCCCCTGTATCGCATTGATATTGGTAAAGAAATTCATTACGCACTAGATGAAACAGAGCGTGATGCCATTATCGAACGCTTAACAAATCAGAATAAACGCCAGAAAGTGCAAGTTACACGCTTTAAAGGCTTGGGTGAGATGAATCCTTCGCAATTGCGTGAGACAACTATGGATCCCAATACACGCCGCTTGGTTCAGCTTACTTTAGATAATGCTGAAGAAGCCTGTGAGTTAATGGATATGTTATTGGCCAAGAAACGGTCAGGTGATCGTAAAACTTGGCTAGAAAATAAAGGTAATCTAGCTGAGGTTTTAATATGAGCATAAGGTCAATAACTGCAGGTTTGGCTATCCTCTTTAGCTGTCAAGGTTACGCAGAAATACCTAAGTTAAACTTACTCAATGAGTACGTAGTTGATGGCGTAAAAGCAGGTAATCTTTCTGGTTTGGCGTACTGTCAAGATCAGTTTTGGACTGTGTCTGATAAGGATGATGAGCATATTTATCAGCTTGAATTTCAATCAGATACTCATAGGGTACAAGCTATTGCTCAGCCTTTTAGCATAACTCAGCCTCCCATGGAGTATATTCCTTTAAGTCCTACCGCCAAAAGCGCTGCGCTCTGGCGAGCTGGTGATTATGATTTTGAAGGTATTAGTTGTGATGAACAGGGTAATAAGTATTTAGTCAGTGAATCTACCCATGCTGTTTTGCAAATACGGCCTGATAACACAACACACTGGGTTAATCTGCCTAGCGCTATGTTTAATTTGGCAAAGGCGAATGGCTTGCTGAAAATTTATAATGCAGGTTTTGAAGGTATTGCGCTTAATCCAGATGGAACACAAATGTGGTTAGCGGCTGAGCGACAAGCACGGGGGATTTTCCACTTAAAATTTAGCGAAAGCCCAACAAAACACATACCTGATCGTGTTAGAGGCGCTACTTTTCCTGATAGATGGGAATGCACAGAAAATTGCCTATTCGCTAATGATAACGATCGAGAAAACTCAATTTTCAATGGCCAAAAATATTACAAAGATTTCACTGATTTAGTTTGGTTTCGTGGCAAAATTTATAGTTTAGAACGCTTAGAGCATCAAATTTGTCGACGTGATGCTAATACAGGTGAAGAGGAGCAATGCTGGTCATTTGCACAAACAGCCTTACTTCCAGATAAACTAAATCCAAAAGGTCCCTTTGGTATTGCAGAAGGGCTTTGGATTAGTGAAAAAGGGGCTTGGATTGTATTAGATAACAATCAACAAGCGCGTGCTGATGGCGAGCAGCGCCCTATTATTTGGCATTTTGCAGCTCCACAAACAGGTTGGCAGGGAACAAGCATGGTTGAAAGAGGCGATAAATGAGTCAATCGTTTGAGCAAAGTTTTGACGGCGTAGAGCAGCGCTCGTTAGCCACCTTTACAGAGCAAGCTTATTTAAACTATTCCATGTATGTCATCATGGATCGTGCCTTGCCTCATATTGGCGATGGGTTAAAGCCCGTACAGCGACGTATTGTCTATGCCATGAGTGAGCTAGGTTTAAGTGCTGAAAGTAAACATAAAAAATCGGCACGTACAGTAGGTGATGTATTAGGTAAATATCATCCGCATGGTGACAGTGCCTGCTATGAAGCCATGGTGCTTATGGCGCAACCATTTAGTTATCGTTACACCTTAGTGGATGGGCAGGGCAACTGGGGAGCGCCAGATGATCCTAAGTCCTTTGCGGCCATGCGCTATACCGAAGCACGTCTAGCCCGCTATTCAGAAGTGCTGTTGAGCGAACTTGGGCAGGGTACTGTTGACTGGGTAGATAACTTTGATGGCACATTGCAAGAGCCAGCAGTATTACCTGCGCGCTTACCTAATCTTTTACTCAATGGTACAACAGGTATTGCTGTAGGCATGGCAACTGATGTGCCACCTCATAACTTAACAGAAGTAGCTGCGGCTTGTGTTCGCTTATTAGATGAACCTGCTGCTAGCATTGAGCAGCTATGTGAGCATATTCAAGGCCCAGACTTTCCAACAGAAGCTGAAATTATCACACCGCGTGAGGATATTTTAAAAATCTATCAAACGGGGCGCGGTTCAGTTCGTATGCGTGCTGTATATACAGTAGAAGAAGGTGAGGTTGTTATTTATGCGCTGCCTTATCAAGTCTCTGGCTCTAAAGTGCTAGAGCAGATTGCAGCACAAATGCAAGCGAAAAAGCTGCCTATGGTGGCTGACTTGCGTGATGAGTCTGACCATGAAAATGCCTGTCGCATCGTTATTGTTCCGCGCTCAAACCGTATAGATGTGCCGCAGCTAATGCAGCATTTGTTTGCTACAACTGACTTAGAAAGTAGCTACCGCGTTAATATGAACGTGATTGGCTTAGATGGTCGCCCACAAGTTAAAGACTTACGTACTTTATTGACGGAGTGGCTAGTATTTCGAGTTGAAACAGTTCGTAAACGCCTTAATTTTAGATTAGAACGTGTACTTAAACGCCTACATTTATTAGATGGTTTATTAATTGCTTTTCTAAATATTGACGAAGTGATTCGTATTATTCGAGAAGAAGATGAACCCAAGCAGGAGTTAATGGCGCGTTTTGCCTTGACTGAAATGCAGGCAGACTATGTACTGGATACACGTTTACGTCAGCTAGCACGTTTAGAGGAAGTTAAAATTCGTGCTGAACAAGCCGAGCTCGAAAAGGAACGTGATCAATTACAAACCTTATTAGCCAGTGATGCCAGACTGAAAAAGCTTGTTCGCCAAGAAATTATTGAAGCCAGTAAAACCTATGGTGATCAGCGACGCTCCCCTTTGATAGAGCGAAGTGAAGCCAAAGCATTAGCAGAAACTGATTTATTGCCTTCTGAGATTATTACTGTGGTGTTGTCTGAGCAGGGGTGGGTACGTAGTGCCAAAGGGCAGGATGTAGACGCCGCTGCATTATCTTACAAAGCAGGTGATGCTTACAAAGCCAGTGCAGTAGGACGCTCTAACCAATTTGCAGTATTTATTGATAGCACTGGTCGTAGTTACTCTGTAGCTACGCATAGCTTACCGTCTGCTAGAGGACAAGGCGAACCTTTAACAGGGCGCTTAACACCGCCAGCTGGGGCCAGTTTTGAATGCGTTTTAGTTCCAGAAGATACACAACAGTATATGCTTACTTCAGATGCAGGCTATGGCTTTGTTGTGAAAGGCGAAGATATGCAAGCTAAGAATAAAGCCGGTAAGGCCTTATTAACCTTACCAGCTGGTGCTAAGGTTATGCCGCCAGTAGCTATTGCTGATATTGAAAACGATTTAATTGCAGCCGTTTCTAATGAAGGGCGCTTATTGGTATTTCCTGTAAAAGAGTTGCCTATGTTAAGTAAGGGTAAGGGCAATAAAATTATCGGGATTCCAACGGATCGTCTAATTAAACGTGAAGAGTTTATGGCAGACTGTGTTGTCTTGCCTAAAGAGGCTCAGCTTATATTAGAAGTAGGTAAGCGCAGATTTACTCTTAAACAAACCGATTTAGAGCATTATCGAGGCGAGCGTGGACGTCGTGGTAGTAAATTACCACGCGGTTTTCAACGTGTAGATAGACTCTTAGTTGAGTGCCCAAGCGAGAGCTAATGACATGAAGGATAGCGCACAATCGCCAACTATGCGCTGGCAAACTTCAGCAACCCAAGCCGCTGTTTTGGTATTAACAGGTGCTTGGACTTTGCATACGCAAAAACCTAATATTTTTCAGGTGCTTGCTACCCAAACACTGGCCGAAAAGCAAATCGTTAGCCTGGATATTAGTGCTGTTACAGCATGGGATAGCAGCTTATTAGTGGCCATACGTCAACTGCTACAGTGGGCCAAGCAACAACGGCTAGAGTTAGATAGCTCGCAATTACCAGAAGATATTACGCGTTTGCTTGGCATGGCTGATACGCCCTCGGTACAAGTTCAAGCCCAAAAAAAGTTTAAATTAGGTTTTGTGGCAGGGGTTGGACAGTCATTTTTAAATGCAACTGATGCTGTGCGTAATAGCTGTATTTTTCTTGGTGAAACCCTGATAAGCCTAGGGCGCATGTGTCGAGGTAAAGCCTGCGTGCGTGCCTCAGACTTTTGGTGGGCACTGCAACAATGTGGGCCTAGCGCGTTACCTATTGTCGCGTTGATTGCTGGGTTGGTGGGGTTGATTCTAGCTTTTGTTGGCGCCTTTCAGCTACAGGCCTTTGGTGCTCAACTTTATATCTCTAATATGGTTGCCATTGGCATGACCCGTGAAATGGGTGCATTAATGACAGCAGTGATTATGGCCGGGCGTACAGGTGCAGCTTACGCGGCTGAATTAGGCAGTATGCAAGCTAATGAGGAAGTAGATGCACTAAAAACCTTTGGCTTTCCGCCATTAGAGTTTTTAGTTATGCCACGTTTGCTCGCGTTAATGGTAAGTATGCCTATTTTGGTTCTTTTTGCCGATGTTATAGGTATTTTAGGTGGTTTTGTTATTGGTGCAGGTTTATTTGATATTTCAGCAACCCAGTATATTAATCAAAGTATTGCAATGTTAAGTATTACTGATGTTCTGATTGGTGTATTTAAAGGTTTTGTCTTTGCCATACTAATTGGTTTAATTGGCTGCTATTACGGGCTCAATTGTGGACGTAATGCGCAGGCTGTAGGTAAAGCAACCACCCAAGCAGTTGTGAGTATCATTGTGGCATTAGTGGTGAGTGATGCCACCATTACATTAATCTTGACCCAACTAGGCATTTAATATGAGCAAGGAAACTGTACTAGTTGCTGAGCATTTAAATGCTGGTTATGGCTCTCTAGTGATTCAAAATGATCTGAATTTTAGTATTAAACAAGGCGAAGTATTTATTATTATGGGGGGCAGTGGATGTGGCAAGAGCACCTTGCTTCGTCATTTAATTGGCCTACAACCACCATTAGCCGGAAAAATTGTATATAAAGGGCAAGATTACTGGTCAAATAATGAGAGTCAGCGTGCTTTGCTACAGCAAAACTTTGGAGTGCTGTATCAAAACGGTGCTCTATGGGGCTCAATGACATTATTGCAAAATATTTGTTTACCCATAGAGACTTGGCGCCCCCATGTGAGTAAAGCAGAGCGAATAGAGTTAGCTCAACTGAAATTATCACTTGTTGGCTTAACAGGCTGCGCTGACTTATATCCGTCTCAGTTATCCGGTGGAATGCGCAAGCGAGCGGCTTTGGCACGAGCTTTAGCACTTGATCCGCATATGTTATTTTTTGATGAGCCATCGGCAGGTTTAGATCCACTCAGTGCCGCTGCTCTAGATGAACTTATCTTGCAACTGCGTGATAGTTTAGGTGCGAGCATTATTCTTGTGACTCATGAGTTACCTAGCATTTATACAGTGGCAGATAGCTGTCTGTTCTTAGATAATAAAACCCGAACACAAATTGCCTTAGGATCATTGGATGATTTGCTTAATCATGGCCCAGACGAAGTACGTAGTTTCCTGCGCCGTGGTAAAAGTAGCGCCGTGCTGGAGAAAATACTATGAGTGAAACACGTAAACCATTATTAATTGGTGGTTTTTTACTGGCAGGGTTAACGCTACTAGTGATTGCATTATTAGTACTGAATCGCGTTTCGTTATTTTCTAAACCTGAACAGTATGTCATTTACTTTCGTGGCGCTCTTGATGGCTTGGATGTTGGAGCAGATGTTACCTATCGAGGGGTAAAAGTGGGGTCTGTAACAGCAATACGCCTTAGTTATGATGCGCAAATTAATGATATGGTAATGCCTGTTATCATACAGATTGACTATGCGTCTTCAGGGCACACGGAAACAGAGAGCAAAGATAAAGACCGCCTCAACAAGTTTCTTGAGCGTGCTGTCCAGCGTGGTTTGCGTGCTCAGCTACAAACCCCTAGCCTGCTAACAGGCAAAGCTATAGTGGCGTTGGACTTTTTCCCAGAAGAACAAGGATATATTAATCTTGAGGCCGCAAATGATTTAGAGTTGGTGGCTATCCCCTCTGTTCCATCAGCCATTGATAAAGCAGCAGATGTAGTGCGCGACTTGGTTGAAGGTTTAAAGTCGATGCCACTGCAAGAAATTTTAGTAACAGCTAACAAAACCTTAGAGTCTATTGATAGAATTACCAATTCACCAGAATTATCTGGTAGTTTAGAGCGCTTAAATAATACACTAGCTAACTTAGAAGCTATTACGGCAAGTCTTCGTAGCGAGATGCCAGCATTGATGAAAAATGCCGCTGACAGTACGCAGGAGCTGAATAAAGCCATGCGTGATGTGAGTCTAGCTGTGAAATCAGCTCAGCAAGCATTAGAGCAAATGAATGGGTTAGTGGTTGATAGCCGTCGTAGTATTGGGCCTCAGTCTGAACTACAATTTGAATTATTGCAGTCGTTAAAAGAGTTAACTCATGCAAGTAAATCACTTCAGCGCACTGCGGATGGATTAAATAACGATCCTCAATCTTTGATTTTTGGGAAACAACGGTGAGTAAGTCAATGACCAAAACCAGTTTATTAAGCCTTGCTTTTATTAGTTTATTGGGGCTTTCTGGCTGTTCTTTTAATAAAGGACCGCTAAATTATTATCAGTTACAAAGTAATGAAGTAATTGAAGTAACTGAAGATAACCAACTAGCTGTGTTGTTAGGGCCAGTCAATGTGGCTGACTACTTACAGCGTGAAACTATTTTACAACGTGAAGAAAGTGGCAGTTTAAGTACTTCTGCCAATGCTCGTTGGGCAGGAAACCTACAAGATGATATTGGGCAATTATTATTGCGCCAGTTATCCAGTGATTTAAAAACTAGCCGTATTGCTTTATATCCTGATCGTGTAGGCTTTAAACCAAAGGCGCAGATTATTTTAAGTATCCGACGTCTTGATTCAGGGCGCGATCAGCCAGCCGTTTTAGAAGCGCAATGGCGAGTGCTAGATGTAGATGGAAATATGCAAAGTAGCCGTGTTGTCACTTTTAAGCAACAGCATAATGGCACTATGGATGAACAAATTCGTGCCCAAAGTAGTTTGCTGAGCAAATTAGCGAAACAAATTGCGGCTGCAATTGAGTTAAATAACTTTGCTAAACTCGGCACAGTTAGACCCAATGCTGATGCAGAAGTGGTGACATCAAAAGATAAGCCTCGTTCAGAAATTGAGAAAGTAACCTTACCTAATTTTGAGCTTGGGCGTGAAGGTGTTGAGGTTTTTCGCTTCTAATCAGTAATAGACTTTAAAAATAGGTCTAACGGCATTGGCAGTTAGACCTATTTTTTTATGGAAATATAACAACTAAAGGAATTCAGATGTACCTTGAGCATAAATTTATCAGTCAAGATGGTAACAGCCTAAGTTATTGGCAAGATAAAGACAGTGATAAGCCGTTATTACTATTAGTGCATGGTGCTCTAGCCAATGCACAGGTTTGGCAGCCTTGGCTAGAGTATTTGACAGTGCATTACTCGCCTATCGCTATTACGTTAAGCCATTTTATACCTTCGTCAAACCAAGGTGAGTTTGGTTTGCAAAGCCATGCTAATCAACTACATGACTTACTCAACGAGTTAAACTGTCAGCAACCGGTAGAGGCTATTGCTTGGTCTTATGGTGCGGATGTAGCTTTGTTAGCGGCGTTAGACAAGCCAGGCGCTTTTAAACAATTGTATCTGTATGAACCCGGTTATTTTGGTTGCTTACCTAAAGAGCAGTTTAGTTTGGCGTTGAGCGATGCCACGCAAATGTTTGGGCCTGTTTTTCCGTTATTGGAAGAAGTCGATATGCTGCATGCCATTGAAGCTTTAATTGATGCTTCAGGCGGTAGTTTAGGTTATTTCTCACGACAAACCAAAGCTGTGCAAGAAGCCCAATTACAGCAAGCTGCCAGCTTGTTAGAACAGCTCAAACAAACACAGCAACCAGATATGAGCACAAAGCGCTTAGCCCAGTGCCCAGTGCCTATAGCACTAGTGCAAGGAGAAAAAACCACAGGGTTATTTCAAAAAGTAGGGCGGTACATGGCTAGTTCATTGGCCAATGGGCAGTTATTAATTGTTGAATCAGCCAATCATATGTTGCCAATAGAGTCGCCTAAGACGGCGGCTAAGCATGCTTTAGCCTATTTACTTAAGAGTTAAAGATGACGCGCTAGGTATTTTTCTAATTGCTGCAAGTAAGGTGGCAATACTTGATCAACGCATAGCGTATTTTGTGGTTGTGCTAGTGGGCGTAAAATACAGCATTGATCAAGTTCTGGATTGGCAGCAGCGTCTTGCTGTGAAATCAGCAGTAAATTACAGCTTTCTTGATTGAGTTTTAATAATCCCTGTATGGATTTTTGCAGCAATAGTTCGCCTTGGCTAAGAGCCATCAGGTTATTAGCTAAGGTGAGAGACATACGCAAATATAATTGTAGCTGATCTTTAATTAAGCGTTCTTGTTGCTTATGGGCATAAGCACGTAACCATTCAGCACAGCAAATAGCCCTAGCCGCAGGTTTAGCAGCTTGGTGATCAAAGAGCATAAGACAGCTACTGTCCGTTAGCATGACTAGTTTGGCTTTAAAGTGCTTACTGGTAGTGATGATGAGTTGACGGTAGTCAGCCAGTAAAAGATTAAGTTCTTCATCGAGTAAGCGTTTAAACTGTTCCGTCCCTCCTAATGAAAGCGCGAGTGCATACGTAGGCGTTATCGGGGAGGGTTGTGGGGTGCTTAACTTAGATTCTAGTACTTGAGGATCTAGGGCTAGAGGCTTAGGTGGTAAAACAGGGTGTTTGGCCAGGAAGTCTTCACGTAGGGTGCGGGCAATTTTACCTAAAGCATCTGAACGAAAAACATAAGGTGGTTCTTTAGTTGGTTCGTCCGTCCATTTAGCCAAGGTATTCAAAGGTAATGCAATACTACGAGCGATATGTAAACTGAAAATAAAACTTAAAATTAAAAGTACTACAGCCAAAATAAGAAGGCTGTTTTGCGTTAATTTAAACGGCTGTTGTAGGTTAGCTATATCAATTTGGATATAAAGATGGCCTGCAATTTCATGTTGATAGGTAATAGGTAGGCGATAAATCCCAGAAGGTTCGCCTTCTAAGGTTTTTATACGTCGTCCGGACTCTGCTAAGATACGTTGATTATCAATACTATAGACAGCAGCGTGACGAATTAAAGGATCTTTAGTTAACTGATTCAGTAATACATTTAAGCTTAGCGTATCATCAGCCACTAAACTGCTGGTTACACTATGGGCGGTTTGTTTAATAATGCTATTCCCTAAAGAGTCTGCTTGTTCGATTGAGGCTCGTTGCAATTGGCTTTGCATCAACCATAAACAGGTAAGCACAGTAGCGCTCACACACAATAGGGTGCAGGCAATAAATTTAAAGGTAATAGGTAGATGTCGCTGTAATGTGTTGGAAGTTGACATAAAATAGCGCACTAATTAAAGCTGGATTGGCACAAAGTTAGCAGTATAACGCTGGTTAATCTGAGAACAAGCTGGCTGTTATGAGATTAATCATTAAAATAGTTTTTTATTTTGGCTGGAGTGGATGTTTTGCGTGAAATAGTCTTGATCAATATGACCGGTGAAGACCGCTCAGGATTAACTGCAGCTGTGACAGGTGTATTAGCGCAAGCAGGCGTTAACATTTTGGATATTGGCCAAGCTGTTATTCACGATACGCTATCTTTTGGTATTTTGGTAGAAATCCCCGCTGGTGAAAAAGCCTCATCTGCTTTAAAAGATGTGCTCTTTACCGCCTACAAGTTAAACCAACAAGTACGCTTTACGCCTATTTCAGAAGCCGATTATCAACACTGGGTCAGTGGTCAAGGTAAGCCTCGCTATATCGTTACTTTGCTGACACGCAAGGTGACCGCTGAGCAGCTACAGCGTGTGAGTGAAATTACAGCTAAATATGGTCTTAATATTGATCAAATAGATCGGCTTTCAGGGCGCATGCCATTAGATATGCCACTAGATAAAGGTAAAGGCTGTATTGAGTTTTCTGTGCGCGGTGAGCCAGCCGATGTGGATGCATTACGTGCAGATTTTTTAAGTGTGGCACAAGAGCTTAATGTTGATATCGCTTTTCAGCGTGATACGGTATTTCGTCGAAATCGCCGTTTAGCTGTGTTTGATATGGATTCAACGCTGATTGAAGCGGAAGTGATTGATGAACTCGCTAAGGCTGCTGGTGTTGGCGATAAAGTCGCCGCCATCACTGAGCGTGCAATGCAAGGCGAGCTTGACTTTAAAGCCAGTTTTAAAGAGCGTTTAGTTTTATTAGAAGGCTTAGATGAATCTAAATTACAGCGCATTGCACAGCAGCTACCGCTAACTGAAGGCGCGCAAACGTTATTTACAGAGCTCAAGCGACTAGGTTACAAAACAGCCATTTTATCTGGCGGCTTTACTTATTTTGCTAATTATCTACAACAACAACTGGGCATTGACTATGTATTTGCTAATGAACTCGAAATTGTTGACGGTAAGCTCACGGGGCGGGCAATAGAGCCAATTGTAGACGCGCAACGTAAAGCCGACTTGCTCGCCTATTTGGCAGAAAAAGAAGGATTAAGTTTAGATCAGACAATAGCGGTGGGAGATGGGGCTAATGACTTACCTATGTTAGGGCTAGCAGGTTTAGGTGTGGCTTTTCGTGCTAAACCGCTGGTGAAAAAGTCAGCGCGTCAAGCCATCTCCACATTAGGCTTGGATGGTATTTTATATCTACTAGGTTATCGTGATAGAGAAAGTGCTGATCAGTAATAAAAACGCTCCTTAAGGAGCGTTTTTATTGGTGTTTTTGTGCAAGCCAGACAGTATGCTTGGTACAGCTTGAATCGTTAACAATCATTTGAATCACCTGAAAGCCATTAGCCGCCAATAAATATTGATATTCTTCTACGGCTAAGCTGGCATGATAAAGTGTTTCACCTTCTAGAAAGCTTAGAGCTTGACCATAGCTGGGGCCAAGTAAATAGGAATGGGGCCCCCATTTGAGCATGCTGAGAAAAATAGGAAACATAGCTCGTTGATCATCATGTGTAAGATGAAAAAAACTATCCCAAGCAAGAATTCTGGCATACCTTTGTTTTAGATTGAGGTGGCGCATATCCGCAACAAACCATTGTTGCTTAGGAAAGTGTTGTTGGCATTGCTCAATCATTTGAGGGGCTGTATCTATAGCATGCATGCTATAGCCATGTTCAATAAAGTAGCGCGCCAAAGGAATACCTTTACCGCCACCAAGGTCAAGTAGTATGTTGCCTGTTAGCAAAGCAATAAAGCGATTAACCAAATACGCTCAGACCCAGGCTGGCGACGTTTTTCAGTCCAACTTAAACCATGCTTTTGATACAGTGAAATAATGTTTTTTGCGCTTGAATGAGTCGTGCTTGTAAGCCAAGTGCGCGCCTGTTGCGGACGCGCACTGCAAGATGAAGCTACTCTTCGCTAGCAAAAACGTAGTTCATATTAGGGGTAGGGGCTTGTAGGTATTCACCTTGAATAAAGTTCACACCCGCTTGCCATAAAGGTGCAAGTGCCGTAGCGCTATCTACATGTGAAATAATACTACGCTTTTTCAGTGCATGAATGTGGTTGAGCATGTCAGTAATTTTTTCTAGCTTTTCTTCTGGCTCTAATACTTCAAAGAGGTCAGGGTCTAGCCTTACAAAGTCCACATCTAAGAATTTAAATGTATTAAATGGATTTAATGCGCCACCAAAGTAGCTTAGCATTACTTCAATACCCATGGCGTGCAATGCCTTTGCTAGCTCTTGAGTTTGCTGTAGATAGGTGATGGCATCTGGCTCAGGAATCTTAATAATGAGCGCAGAGGCCGGCAGGTGTGCTGCTTTTAGCGCCATACCTAGCCAAGTAGGTAGTGTTTTATCTTGCAGGCTACTATTGGATATAGGCAAGAACAAACGTGTGCGATGTCCTTCACTGTATTCAACGGTTAGGCGTTTAATCGCATTGAGGAGAATCCAGCGGTCAAGGCGTGTTGCACAACCGGCTTGTTCTGCCGCTGGGTAAAGCTCGGTACGTGTTAAAGCATCACCTTTATCATTAATAATATTAAAGGTTAAGTCATAAAGCTCTGTTGCCTCACCGCGTAGACTCACCACTGGTTGGAATAGCAAGCTAATATCTTGAGTATCTAAGGCGTGGCGTACGATGGCTTCCATGTTACCGCGGCTTGCTGCTTGTGCTAGTTCTTCTGCTGGGTCGTAGAGCTTAATGCTATTGCCGTCTTTTAAGCTATCGGCACAGCGATGCGCGCGCTCAATGACAATATCTGCTTTACTGGTGGTTTCATTAATACCAGCAATGCCAACACTAAGTGTTGCTTGTACGCTTTTGTTATCTACTTGAATTAAGGTGTTAGCGATTTTTTGCAAGACCTTTTCAAGAATAACTTGGCTTTGTTCTGGTGTTTTTTGCGGTAAAATAAAGGTGAAACTATCATCACCGAAACGACTTAAACGAGCACTTTCGCCTAGTTCGTTTTGAAATACTGTGGTGAGTTGTTTGAGTACAGTATCAAAGCCTGAGATACCAACTTCTTGGAAAATCTCGTCATAGCGGTCAACATATAAGTAAGCCAGTGTTGATTGTTCGCTGTTTTTAATAGCACGCTCAATGTATTGATCCAGTAGCTCTAAGAAATAGCTACGGTTATATAAACCTGTGGTTGGATCTTTACTGGTGGCTTCTTTGAGACGCTCTTTGAGTTTTGCATCATCTTGCACGGTGCGCATTACAACCTGTATGCAAGGTTCACCATCGTAGTGAGCAGGAGAGAAACTCATAGTGACTTTCATTTTTTCACCTGTAGATTTAGAAACATTACAGGTGATATCTGTGTTACTTGCGTCTTTACTATAGTGGCGTAAGAAGTCTTTGAACGTGCTTTGATCTTGACTATCTATAACATCTACCATAGGTAGACCTTCGAGATCTTCAATGCTTTCAAAGTTAAACAAATTCATATAAGAACGGTTAGCGTAAATATGCATGCCATCATGTACATAAGTAATGGCATCCATAGAGCTGTCTAGCAGTAACTGGCAGCGTTTCTCAGCCTCGCGTAAAGCAACTTCAATTTGACGTAATTGGCGTCTAGTGCGTAAGTCAGCTAACTCTCTGCGCGCCACTAATAATAGGTGTTGATTACGTGTTTTAAGTACGGCGTCTTTAGCGCCATTAGCCAGTGCTTCTTCTACTAGCTCAAAGTCATCTTCATCAAGCAGTTGAATAAATGAAATATCTTTAGCTTGTTTTTGTATAGCGGCTAATGCGGTGTAGGGATCTAGGTTTTCGCTAGTAGGTGCGGCAATTAAAAGATCCCAAGGCTGTTGTAAGGCTTCATTTAAGTCTTGTTCAGAGGTTAAACGATGTACACGTGTGGCATGTCCAGCGTTGCGAAAAAGGCTAACGAGGCGTTCCGCTTCATTTTGAGAGTCTTCTAAAAGAAGTAGGCGAACTATATTTCGATCAGGCATAAGTCACTTCTATTCGTAAAAGCCATCAAAAATATTGGCTTTTCTGCATTTAAACAGAGAAAGCCAAGTCTAGATATTGATATGTATCTACAGGAGGCTCAGCTATTGTAATGAGCATAGATATTCAATGATGTTCACTATTTACTGTTTTTACAGGTTATTTTGAGAGGCCTGTAGCAAATAATTGTCCCATTTGCACAGGCGTTGTTTCTTGTAAGCTTTCATTCCATTGCACTTGGTTAGGTGCAAATAACACTATAGCAGTTGAACCTAGTTTGAAACGACCCATTTCCATCCCTTTCTCAATCACAATAGGCTGGCGTGCTGCTGCCGTGTAACTAAATTGACGAATTTCACGTTTCGGTGGTGTTACTAATCCGGCCCAGACGGTTTCAATACTAGCAACAATCATAGCCCCTACTAGTACAACGGCCATGGGGCCATGCTCTGTATCAAAAATACACACAGCACGCTCATTACGTGCAAAAAGCTCAGGTACGTTTTCAGCGGTAGTTTGGTTCACAGAAAATAGTTTGCCAGGTACATAGATCATTTCCCGTAATGTGCCTGTTGCTGGCATATGGACACGGTGATAATCGCGAGGCGATAAATAAACGGTGGCAAATTGCCCACCCATAAACTCGTCAGCCAGTGATTGCTTGCCACCTAGCAACTCAAGTAGGCCATAACTTTGGCCTTTAGCTTGGAAAATACGTCCAAACTCAATGCTTCCTAGTTGGCTAATGGCGCCATCAGCGGGGCAAACAATGCTGTTTTCACTATTATCAATAGGACGAATGCCTGGTTTTAGTTCGCGGGTGAAAAAGTCATTGAAGTGTGCAAAAGCATTGGGATCTTCAATTAAGGCTTCGCTCATATTTACATTATATTTTTTAATAAACCAATTAATAAAGCGTTGTTTAAACCAAGTATTACGGCTTTCTGCAACACAGCCAGCAAGGCGTGAGAGCAAGTGCTGAGGTAATAAATATTGAAGAAGAATGAAAAAGCGTTGCTTAATGCTCATATTAGATCTCAATTGGTGTATCAGTACGGTTACCCCATTCACTCCATGAACCTGGGTAAGCTTTTATGTTTAAGCCAAAGATTTTACCTACTAAATAGGTGAAACCTGAGCGGTGGTGCGTTTGGCAATGTGTAATAACAGTATGTTCAGCTAAAAAACCCAGTTGCTCAAGTACTTGCTGCATATCTTGACGAATACGTAGACTATTATTGATATCCATTGCCTTTGTCCACTCAAAACAGATGGCATTAGGTATATGCCCAGCACGTTGAGCTAATGCTTTGTCTCCTGAGAACTCTGCCAGAGAGCGTGCATCCCAAATACGTGTATTGCTTTGTTCAAGGGCGCTGATAAGTTGCTCTGTTGTCACGCTAAAGGGCTCGTGCGTGAGTTGTATTTTGGTTTCAGTGGCAGGGCGCGGCTGGTAGTCGGTCGTCACTTCTCTTTGTTCTTGCAGCCAAGCATGCCAGCCACCATTAAGATAGTGATAATGCTTATGGCCGATTAAATCAAGCAACCAAATAAAGCGTCCTGCCCAACCGCCGCCTTCATCATCATAAACCACATAGTGCGCGTCAGGATGATGCCCTAGTTGAGAAAATAACTGCTCAAGCTCTACTGCTGTGGGTGCATAGCCTTTAGGGGGATGCTGGGCCTGAGTTTGTGGCGGCGTTACTAGTTGTGCATGTGGAATATGCCCTTGAGCAAAGCGTTCGGCTTGGCAAACATCGACTAAAATTAACTGAGTATCAGTTAGATGCGCTGCTAAATCAGCCGGTTCAATCAGTAAGGGTAAATCAGCTAAGGACACCTTAAACTCCTTAATCTTCAAGCCCATTAATAATATGTTTAAAACTGGCTAAGCGCTGCGGATGAATGGCGCCCTGTGCTACGGCTTCAAGTAGGGCACAATTGGGTTCATGCTCATGGCTACAGTTGCGAAACCGACAGCGGCCTAAAAAGTCAGCAAATTCAGTAAAGCCAGCTTCCACATCAGCAATAGTGACATGGCTTAAACCAAATTCACGAATACCAGGGGAGTCAATTAGATCACCGCCTTGTGGAAAGTGAAATAAGCGTGCTGTTGTCGTGGTATGTGTACCTTTTTGGGTTAACTCTGATAGTGCACCGACACGCGTATTAATATCAGGCAGTAAGCGATTCACTAAAGAGGACTTTCCAACCCCAGATTGACCCACAAAGACACTAATACGCTCTTTTAGTTTCTGTTCTAATTGAGCCATGCCAGCGCCTTCGTGAGCGGATACTTTTAACAGTGGGTAGCCTAAATCTTCATAGGTTTGGACTAGGCTTTGTACGCGAGGATCAGCTTGAGTCGCCAGTAGATCAGCCTTGTTCAGTAGCAGTAATGGCTGAATATTGGCATGGGCAGCAGCAATTAGGTAACGATCAATTAAGTTAGCATGCGGCTCTGGTAAAGGCGCAAATACAATGATCATCAGATCAACATTGGCAGCCACAGGTTTTAGTGTGCCGCGGGAATCAGGGCGGCATAGCTCAGAATGGCGAGGCTGCTGTGCAACAATAACGCCATTACCTTGATTACCTTTACGCCAAATAACGGTATCGCCTGTAACGAGAGGCGGTAGATTTGCACGTAAATGGCAACGAAAGTTTTGTCCTTTATGCTCGCCATCTAGCGCTTCAATTTCAACTTGCACGCCAAAATGGGCAATGATTAGTCCAAATTCTTCGTTACCTAGCTCGCTACCTTCTAATTCGGCAACCAGTTTTTCTTCACGCTTGGCAGCACGAGCGGCACGTTCTTCTTGAATTTTTCCTATGCGCCAGTTTTGGCGACGAGATAGTTGGCGTTTGGCCATAAGTGTTTAACTCAGATTAGAAGGTTAGAAGTTTAGTAGGTTGCTTGGCAAATAACCATGTTTGAATGCGATTTAACGATGGAAAGCTCAAGAGTGCTACACTACTTAGCAATTAAGGAGTCTTTGTATGAATGAACAGAATTTAATTTGGATTGACCTAGAGATGACTGGGTTAAATCCAGATACCGATGTGATTATTGAAATGGCAACTATTGTCACAGATAAAGAGCTAAATGTGCTAGCCGAAGGCCCTGTATTGGCAATTTATCAGCCAGACTCTATTTTAGAGGGCATGGATGAGTGGAATACCAACCAGCATGGCAAAAGTGGTTTAACGGCACGTGTACGAGCTAGCCAGACTAGTATGGAGCAAGCTCAAACCCAGACTTTAGAATTTTTAAAAGATTGGGTGCCAGCACGTAAATCGCCTATGTGTGGTAATAGTATTTGCCAAGATAGACGTTTTTTATACCGCCATATGCCAGAGTTAGAGGCGTATTTTCATTATCGAAATTTAGATGTTTCTAGCTTAAAAGAGTTAGTAAGCCGTTGGGCGCCAGAGTTGCAAGCAGGCTTTAAAAAAGGTGGTACACACCTAGCTTTAGATGATATTCGTGACTCTATTGAGGAACTACGTTATTACCGCGAGCACTTTTTGCGTTATTAATAACCGTGTTGCTCAAGTGCCCAAGCAACATGTTCTTGGACGAGGGTAGATGGAAAGTTCTGCCTTTGTTTTAATGCTTCAAGCACGCTAATAGTACTTGGAGCATTACCTAAACCAATAGCTAAATTACGCAACCAGCGCTCATAACCAATGCGTCGGATAGGGGAGCCCTCAGTGCGTTGCAAAAACTCGTCTTCAGTCCATAAAAATAACTCTGCAAGGGAGCTATTATCTAGGCCATGGCGAGGCTGAAAGTCGTTCTCCTCGGTAGTTTTAGCGAAACGGTTCCAGGGACAAGCTATTTGACAATCATCACATCCAAAAACTCGATTCCCCATGGCTTGGCGAAACTCAACAGGAATGGCCCCTTTGAGCTCAATGGTTAGGTAAGAAATACACTTTCGGGCATCTAACACATAAGGGCCGACAAAAGCATCGGTAGGGCAGTGGGTTAAGCAGCTCGTGCACTTGCCGCAATGTTCTTTTACATTGCCTTCATCTATAGGAAGAGGAATATCAACAAAAAGCTCACCTAAAAAGAACCAGCTACCTGCCTGACGATTTAACAATAACGTATTTTTACCAATCCAGCCTAGCCCAGCGTTGCGCGCTAACGGGCGCTCTAATACAGGGGCGCTATCAACAAAAGCACGAAAACCAAAAGGACCGATTAACTCGGTTATTTTACTTGCCAGCTGCTGTAGGCGTTTTCTAATCAGTTTATGATAGTCGCGCCCTAATGCGTAACGTGAAATGTAGGCTGATTCGGGCTGAGCTAACCGCTGAACCATTTGCGGATCAGAGGGAAGATTGTTCATGCGTACAGAAATAACGCGTAAAGTGCCAGGTACTAGCTCAGCTGGGCGAGTGCGTTTTGTACCATGGCTGGCCATGTATTCCATTTCGCCAAAATAACCGGCCTCAACTTGCTCGAAAAAGCGTGGCTCATCAGCACTAAGGTCAGTACCTGTAATGCCCACCGCTTGAAAACCAAGGGCTTGTGCAGTGTGTTTGATTTGTTGGGCTATCTGTTGAAGATCAAGATCAGAATTATTCATGAAAAATACAAGGTGATGGCTGGATAAATTGTGCCACAAAATTAAAGGCTAGCAGTATGAATTATGTTTTTCCTGAACTTATCGATAAATTTTCACCTAAGAATATATTATTTTATATTTAATAAAGACTATAAATATAAGGTAAAACTGAACGCAATCGGTGACTCCTTGTACAAAAATAAGCGAGTAAGGTTATACTAAACGGCTTTAAACATGAGCTAAAATGAGTTTTCTATAGGGTAAAAGACCTAGTTATTGTCAGTATTTACTAGGTTAAATTATCTATATAGTAGCGGCTTAGATCTAATTCATTCCTAAATTTCCTCGAACTGACCTTTAACCATTTAGATGAGGAGCAGCCACTGTGTCAGAAGTAGCATTATATGTTCAAGGCGATGAGGCAATGACCACCTTAGGTCAGCACTTAGGCGCTTTAACAAAAGGACACGGTGTGATTTTTCTTATCGGTGATCTAGGTGCAGGAAAAACCACACTTTCTCGTGGTATTGTCACAGGCTTAGGTCATCAAGGCCCTGTTAAAAGTCCAACTTTTACCCTCGTAGAGCCTTATGAGTTGGCCGGTAAGCGAGTTTGGCATTTTGATCTGTATCGCTTAGCTGATCCTGATGAGTTGGAGTTTTTAGGTATCCGTGATTATTTTGCCGATGATGATCTTTGTTTGATTGAATGGCCTTGTAAGGGGCGTGGCGTTTTACCACGTCCAGATTTAGAAATTCATATTGCACACGCAGCTCAAGGACGACAGTTGCAATTTAAGGCGTATAGTGACCGCGCAGCCCATTGGTGCGCCGCCTTAGTGCAATCAAGTTAAGCTGCCAATGAGGTAATCATGCGCTTAGGTTCTCACTTAATTATTTTTTTACTTGCATTAATGCCAGTTCAACTATGGGCAGCAAGTCAAATTCAGAGTGTACGCTTATGGCGAGCGCCTGATAATACCCGCTTAGTTTTTGACCTCTCTGGTCCAGTAGATCACAGTGTATTTATGCTAGAGGGTCCTGCACGCGTGGTAATTGATGTAAAAAATGCCAAGTTAAATACTACGCTGACTAAATTAGCTTTACAGAATACGCCTATTTCTAATGTGCGTAGTGGTCCGCAGCCTAATAACCAATTACGCATCGTATTGGATATGAAAGCTAAGGTCGTTACTAAAAGCTTTACGTTAGCGCCAAATCAGCAATATGGCCATCGATTGGTTGTGGATTTATTTGATAGTGCTAGCGCCGCAAGCGCAACCACTACTAGTACGCCTCCTGCAACTGCCTCAAGCAAGCCTGCTACGAATAAGCCGCCCGAAATTAATGTTTCTCGTCCGCCGACAGTGATGCAAAAAGGACAGCGCGATATTGTTATTGCCATTGATGCAGGCCATGGCGGTGAAGACCCTGGCGCTTTAGGGCCAAAAGGTTTAAGAGAGAAAGATGTGGTATTGCAAATAGCCAAAGAATTGCAACGCCAAATTAATGCACAAAAAGGTTTTCGTGCTGAATTAACGCGTACAGGCGATTATTTTATTCCTTTGCGCAAACGCACCGAAATTGCTCGGAAAAAAGGGGCGGACTTATTCGTTTCTATTCATGCGGATGCAGCGCCACGTGCTGCGGCCTTTGGTGGCTCGGTATTTGCTTTATCTGATCGTGGCGCCACTTCAGAAACAGCACGCTGGCTGGCTGATAGCGAAAACCGCTCAGACTTAATTGGTGGTGCAGGTAACGTAACCTTAGACGATAAAGATAAAGTCTTAGCCAGTGTTTTGCTGGATTTATCCATGACAGCAACCATGTCTTCGAGCTTGGATGTTGGGCAAAAGGTACTGAATCAGATGGGGAAAATAACCCCTTTACATAAGCGCCGCGTTGAGCAAGCGGGTTTTATGGTACTCAAATCACCTGATATCCCTTCTATTTTGGTTGAAACAGGTTTTATTTCCAACCCTAATGAATCGCGTAAGTTATCAACAGCAGCACATCAAAAAGCCTTGGCTAAGGCCATTACAGGTGGTATTACCCAGTTTTTCCATGAAACACCACCACCAGGCACCTATATTGCATGGTTGCGTGATAATGGCAAAATTACTTTCGGCGCGCGTGAGCACACGGTTCGTTCAGGCGAGAGCGTTTCCATCATTGCTAATCGTTATGGTGTGAGTACTGCTGATATTCGCAGTGCCAACAGCTTAAAAACAGACGTACTCAAAATAGGACAAACATTAAAAATACCGGCAACTACGGCATCTAAATGATCATCGAACAAAGTAGAATCCATCTTTTAAACCCTCGTCTAGCTAACCAAATTGCAGCTGGCGAGGTGGTTGAGCGCCCTTCATCAGTGGCTAAAGAGTTACTTGAAAACTGCTTGGATGCTGGTGCTTCTCGCATTGAGGTCGATGTAGAGCAGGGCGGTATTAAGTTATTGCGTATTAGAGATGATGGCTGTGGTATTGATCAGGATGATTTACCGTTAGCTTTGGCGCGGCACGCTACCAGTAAGATCACTGAACTCGAAGACCTTGAAGGCGTAATGAGTCTAGGTTTTCGTGGTGAAGCATTAGCCTCTATTAGTTCAGTGTCTCGTTTAACCTTAACTTCACGCACAGCTTCAGCAGATAAAGCATGGCAGGTTGAGGCAGAAGGACGTGATATGCAAGCACGCATCCAGCCTGCTGCACACCCTGTTGGTACAACAGTAGAAGTGCGCGATTTATTTTTTAATACGCCTGCACGGCGCAAATTTTTACGTACAGAGAAAACCGAGTTTGATCATTTGCATGAAGTGGTCAAACGTATGGCATTAACACGTTTTGATGTGGCTTTTCATTTAAAGCATAACGGTAAAACCGTGCTTAATCTGCATCCAGCAACTGATGATATAGCTAAAGCACGTCGTGTTGGGGAAATCTGCGGGCATGCATTTCTTGAACAGGCAATGCCTATAGATGTAGAGCGCAACGGGTTGCGTTTATGGGGATGGGTGGGATTACCAACCTTCTCACGCAGTCAGGCTGATTTGCAGCATTTTTATGTAAATGGACGTACAGTGCGTGATAAGTTGGTGGCGCACGCAGTGCGTCAGGCTTATCGCGATGTAATGTATGGGCAGCGTCATCCGGCATTTGTATTATTTTTAGAGCTGGATCCCATCACAGTAGATGTTAATGTGCATCCAACCAAGCATGAAGTGCGTTTTCGTGAAAATCGTAGTGTTCACGACTTTTTATATAGCACTTTGCACCGTAGTTTGGCTGATGTGCGTCCTGAGGATCAACTGGCACCTGCGGTTATGCCAACAGTAGCCCCTCAGGTTAGCGGCTTGGCGGCTGGAGAGTTTGGCCCTCAAGCTGAAATGAGCCTAGCTAAAAATTTATTAGAGCAGCCAGTAGCAACACCATTAACGCCACGTGGCAGCTTTAATAATGGTACTTGGCGTCCACAGCCGCAGCTTCAAACGCAAGCAGGTTTTAGTGCAGAACAGCAAGGTGCTTATCAAAATTTTGTTGCACCTTTACCTGAAAGTAATCCACAAGACGCTGATATTCCGCCACTAGGCTATGCTTTAGCACAGCTAAAAGGTATTTACATTCTGTCCGAAAATGCTCAAGGGCTAGTTTTAGTTGATATGCATGCGGCGCATGAGCGCATCATGTATGAACGCTTAAAAGTAGCGATGGATCAAGAAGGCTTACGTGCTCAGCCTTTATTAGTTCCTGAAACGATAGCACTTAGTGAACGTGAGGTAGACTGTGCAGAAGAGCATGGGCAGTGGTTTACTAAACTAGGTTTTGAAGTACAACGCCTAGGCCCGGAAAGTTTAGCTATTCGGCAAATTCCAGCGCTGCTTAAACAAGCACAAGCAGCCGACTTATTGCGAGCTGTTATTAGCGATTTACTCGAATTTGGCACTAGCGACAAAATTCAAGCGCATTTAAATGAGCTGTTAGGCACCATGGCTTGTCATGGCGCGGTGCGTGCGAATCGGCGTTTAACCATTGCTGAAATGAATGCCTTATTGCGCGATATGGAAACAACAGAGCGCAGTGGACAATGCAACCATGGCCGACCAACATGGACGCAGATGGGAATGGATGATCTCGATAAGCTATTTTTGCGCGGTCGTTAGTATGCCTAGCTAGTGCAACCTAAAGGGTAACTCCTATTTAAGGATTGCCCTTTTTTTGCCTGAAATTATGCGAAATGCATGCTGCATACGAGCTGTAGTTTTGAGGTGTTTAGCCACTTTCAATGCCCAAGAGAGGAAAGCTATCCTATATAAAGAATTACTTTTATATATAACGAAGCATTATTTATGTTAAAGAAAATGGCTTACGGTTTCGTATTTTTGTTGGTATTGGTTGGTATATCGCCATTGTTTGTGTATTGGTGGGCGCTGTCTAATTTAGATCAGCTACCACAGCCTTCTTCTATAAAACTGAGCGCTGAACGTGAACTTGTGATTTGGCAAAAAGAAAAACAAACGGGTGAGCCTCGAATAGAATCAATAACGGTCTATGGTTTTGTTTTCTGTTTAATGAACCAGCCTCAATGTGTAGATAGATATTCTGGATTGCGTTTAGCATCCTTTGCTGTACGTAACCAAGTGGCTGCTGGGGTACAAGGCAAGGGTACTTGGATATGGCATACAACTTGGGCTGCTTATTCAATTTGGGCGGCAAATAACTGGGATATACACCAAATTCTTGCAACCTATGATGAAGCGTATAACCGTTAAATAAGCGTGATAATACAAAAAGCCCTGAAAAGTATATTCAAGTTTTCAGGGTTAATTCATTTGCGTAGAACTTTTTTATTTGTACATAGAAAAATATCAACTAGTTACATCAGTGCGAAATTGAGTGAGCAAAATAGCGTTTTGAAAGAACAATTAGCGTATTGACTCAGGCGAATAAAATGATTCGAACTTACATTAAAGTATTTCACATGAGTTTGAATTATTAGCTCAGCCTACAATGGATTAGAAAAACCTATTAGGGAACGATTTTTATGAAAAACCTATTGCTTTGTTTTTGTTTATCACTTCCTGTGTCTGTGATTGCAGCGCAGTGTGAAGTATCTGATTTGGATTTATGTAATAAGGCTGAGGCGGGGGATGCTAGCGCGCAAATAATACTTGGGCGGATGTATGCAACTGGTGATGGTGTGACGCAGGATTCAGCTAAGGCTGTAGTTTGGTATAAAAAAGCGGCTGAACAGGGAGATGCTAAAGCGCAAGCGAACCTTGGAGTAGCATATGAAAATGGCTATGGAGTGAAGCAGGATTATGCCCAAGCTGTAATTTGGTATAAAAAGCGGCTGAGCAAGGAGATGCTGCTGCGCAATATAACCTAGGGGTGGCATATTACAAAGGTAGAGGAGTGAAACAGGATTATGCTCAGACTATAACTTGGCATAAAAAAGCGGCTGATCAGGGATTTGCTAATGGACAATACAACCTTGGGGTGATGTATGCGAGAGGTCATGGAGTTAAACAGGATTATGCCCAGGCTGTAGCTTGGTATAAAAAAGCGGCTGCTCAAGGATTTGTCGCTGCACAATATAACCTTGGGGTGGCATATGCCAATGGTGAAGGAGTGCAGAGAGATTATGCTCAGGCTCTAATCTGGTTTAAAAAAGTGGCTGATCAAGGATATGCCGATGCGCAATATAACCTTGGGATGGCGTATATAAATGGTAATGGTGTGAAGCAGGATTATGCTCAGGCTCTAGTCTGGTTTAAAAAAGCGGCCGATCAAGGACATGCCGATGCGCAATATAGTCTTGGGGCTATGTATGTTAATGGTAATGGTGTGAAACAGGATTACGTTCAGGCTGTAGCTTGGTTTAGAAAAGCGGCAGCCCAAGGAGATGCTGAGGCGCAGTCTAACCTTGGAGTAATGTATGAGAATGGCCATGGTGTGAAGCAAGATGTAGTTCAGGCTAAAGACTGGTATGCTCAAGCCTGTGATAACGGTTTGCAAGATGGGTGTGACAATTATAAACGACTAAACTAATACCCGAAGCAGAGCCAAGCAAGTAACTGTTTTTAGTCAATGGCTATTATAGATGCCATATAAAATCTAAATATGGAAAGACAATTGGCGCAGTGGAAAAGCGTATTGTGTTTTCAGTCTTTGCCTTGGTAGTGTTTTTAAGGCAAAAAAATCCCCGAAAAGTAGGCGAACTTTTCGGGGATTTTCAGTTATTACTTAGTCATGCCAAGTTTCTTTTCAAGGTGGTGAATATTTACACCGCCTTTGCAGAAGTCTGGGTCATCTAGTAAGAACTGGTGCAGTGGAACGTTGCATTTGATGCCATCAATAATGATTTCATCAAGAGCATTGCGCATACGAGCCATTGCTTCTTCACGAGTTGCGCCCCAAGTAATGATTTTGCCGATAAGCGAGTCATAATGAGGTGGCACTGTGTAGCCGCTGTATAAATGTGAATCTACACGTACGCCGTTACCACCTGGCGCATGGAATAGTTTTACTTTACCTGGGCTTGGCATAAAGTTATCTGGGTTTTCTGCATTGATACGGCATTCAATGGCATGGCCTTGGAATGTAATATCTTCTTGCTTTACAGATAGCTTATTGCCAGAAGCGATGTTGAGCATTTCTTTAACAATATCAATGCCGCTGATCATTTCAGTGACTGGGTGCTCAACCTGTACGCGGGTGTTCATTTCAATAAAGTAGAAACGTCCATCTTCGTAAAGAAACTCAAACGTACCTGCGCCACGGTAGCCGATATCAATACAGGCTTGCACACAGCTTTTGTAAATATCTTGACGGGCTTTTTCGTCAATATAAGGTGCCGGTGCTTCTTCAATGACTTTTTGGTGGCGACGTTGTAATGAGCAGTCACGATCGCCTAAATGAATAGCATTGCCTTTACCGTCAGATAGCACTTGCACTTCCACATGGCGTGGGTTGCCTAAGTACTTTTCCAAATAAATAACTGGGTTGCCAAAAGAAACCCAAGCTTCGTTGCGCGTTAATTCAGCACTGCGAATAAGGTCTTCTTCTTTGTGTACTACACGCATGCCGCGACCACCGCCACCGCCTGCTGCTTTAATAATAACTGGGTAGCCTACTTCGCGAGCCAGTTTTAAAGCGGTATCAGGATCTTCGGGTAGTGGGCCGTCAGAACCAGGAACTACAGGTACACCAGCTTTTTTCATGGCGTTTTTAGCTGATACTTTATCGCCCATTAAGCGAATAACATCAGCCGACGGACCCACGAAAGTAAAACCAGATTTTTCTACTTGCTCAGCAAAGTCAGCATTCTCGGCTAAAAAGCCATAGCCTGGGTGAATGCCATCAGCGCCAGTTACTTCGGCGGCTGCAATAATAGCTGGGATAGATAAGTAAGATGAGGCACTTGAAGCTGGGCCAATACATACCGACTCATCAGCTAATGATAAATGCATTAGCTCTTTGTCGGCACTAGAGTGCACCGCTACTGTTTTTATGCCCATCTCTTTGCATGCGCGAAGAATGCGAAGGGCAATTTCACCGCGGTTTGCAATGAGGACTTTTTTCAGCATTGTACGCTCCAGAGGATTAAACAATGGTGAATAGAGGTTGGTCGTACTCAACAGGTTGACCGTTTTCGACTAGAACTGACTCAATCACACCGCTTACTTCAGCTTCAATGTGGTTCATCATTTTCATCGCTTCAACGATACACAGAATATCGCCTTTCTTCACTGTTTGACCCACTTCAACAAAGGATGCAGAAGTAGGAGAGGCAGCACGGTAGAAGGTACCTACCATTGGTGAGCGAGCAACATTGCCGTTTAATTTAGGCGCTGCTGGAGTAGCTTCTACAGCTGCCGCAGGTGCAGCAGCTGGTGCCGCAGCGGCGACAGGCGCTGGCGCATAAACAGGCTGAGTAGCTGCTTTTTGACTGTGGCGGCTAATGCGTACGGACTCTTCGCCCTCATGAATCTCTAATTCGTCAATACCAGACTCTTCTAGCAATTCGATAAGTTTTTTGACTTTACGAATATCCATAAGTGGGAACTCCAAAAGTTAAGAATGTTGTTCTAAATATTCAATTGCTGAGGCTAAGGCATGGTCATAACCTTTTGCACCTAAGCCACAAATCACACCTACTGCAATATCTGAAAAGTAGGAATGATGTCTAAATTGTTCACGTTTATGCACGTTTGAGAGGTGAACTTCGATAAATGGGATGCTCACTGCCAGCAATGCGTCACGTATTGCAACACTTGTATGTGTAAATGCTGCTGGATTTATGACTATGAAATCGACTTGCTGGTCACGTGCTTGATGAATTCTATCAATAATTTGGTGCTCAGCATTACTTTGAAAACTACTGAGTTGGTGCCCTAATTGCTGGGCTTGCTGCTCTAAATGAGCATTAATTTGAGGTAAAGTAGTAGCCCCATAAATGCCAGGTTCACGTGTGCCTAATAAATTTAAATTAGGACCGTGCAACACTAAAAATGAAGCCATGCGCTATTTTCCTTTGAGTAAAATAAGATAAATATGCCGTAATTCAGTGCAAATGTCAGCCAATTTAACGAGGTTTATTGTTAACCACGTTGAATAAAGAATATGCCAAATAAAATACAGGCTAATCCCATTATTTTATTGAGGCTGATGGGGTTTTCATGAAAACCAACCCAGCCAAAGTGATCTAGCACTGTTGCACTGCTCAATTGCCCAGCTAACATCAGCACCATAAAGAGCAATGCACCTACTTTGGGGCCAGCAAATGCCATAGTCGTAACAAAAAATGCGCCAAAAACTCCGCCTACCCAATGCCACCACTGTAATTTACCTAATGAAAGGAATGCGTTTCCTTGACCGATACTAAAAGTAATAATAAGTAGCAGTATTGTGCCTACTAGAAAAGAGATGCACGCGGCTGCTAAGGTGCTGCCTAGTGTATTGGCCAGTTGCCCGTTAATGCCACCTTGTACTGGCATTAAAGAGCCTGCTGCAAAGGCAAGAAATAATAAAAAATAATAGTAATAAGTAGACATATATCCTCTTAATAATCAGCAGGTTTAGGCGGAAAGGCGTGTAAAATTCGAGTTATATGTTTGTTGAAGAATTGTTTGCGTTTATCAGGATTAGTCATAGCACTTTGGCTGATTCCTTGAGAGCTGGCGCGCCAGATAAGTTGTTGTGTCTTAGTGTCTAAAATATCAATTTGTAGGGTAATTTTTTCTTGCTTTTGTTCTACTATTTGACTGTTATTCAGGTTGGGATAGGCCTGCATACCAATACGCATGTCGGGTAAATATTGAGTGATGACTTGTGTGTTATCGCCATAGATAATCCAAGCTTTAATGCTGACTTGCGCATTCTGAGTAAGCTGTTTTAAACCTTGTAAAGTAAATTGCTCAGTTACTATGTCTGCTACACGTTGACGGTCAATATCATTGATGATATCAGCTGAATCAGGTTTAAAATTAATAGGTTTAGCAGCATCCCATTGCCACGTATCAATAGTTGAGTAATCATAATTTTTTTCATAATCTAGCTGCTTCAAAGAGCTAGTCTGGCAGCCACTGAGCAGCAGTAAGCCAAGCAGCAGTGCGCTGTTATAGGTGCTTTTAATAGAGGTGTTCAACATACTTCTATCCTTTACTCTGTATTAGTTCAGATAAAAATAAAATCTCAATGTAGCATGTTGGTGCAGGTTGCCAATGGGTATTTAGTGACAGTGTTTATCCGTGCAAAGACTATACTGTGCTTGAAGTTTGATAAAATGGTCCCATATATCAGCAAGAGCGTGCTGGCAGCAGTGAAAGTTAACATAAGGTTGCTTGGTGTTGTCAGTTAAATAAAGTTAGAAAGGATAGTTATGTCTCAAGTTAATTTAAGCACTGATGAAGCGCGCGTAAGTTATGGTATTGGTCGTCAAATGGGCGATCAATTGCGTCAAAATCCGCCTCCAGGCACTACATTAGAAGCTGTACTGGCTGGTTTGAGTGACGCTTTTTCAGGCAAAGAAAGCCAAGTTACAGCAGAAGAATTAGGTAAAAGTTTTGCTGTTATTCGTGAACGTATGCAAGCCGAAGCAGAGGCACAGGCTCAAGTGGCAGCCCAAGCAGGTAAAGATTTCTTAGCCGAAAATGCACAAAAATCAGGTGTTACTGTATTGGCTTCTGGTTTGCAGTACGAAGTTTTGGCTCAGGGTGATGGCACTAAACCAACGCGTGAAAGTAATGTTCGCACGCATTACCACGGCACCCTGATTAGTGGTGATGTGTTTGATAGCTCTTATGAGCGTGGTACACCAGCTGAGTTTCCTGTATCAGGGGTTATTGCAGGTTGGACAGAGGCACTACAGCTAATGCCAGCGGGTAGTAAATGGCGTCTCTATGTACCCAGTGAGTTGGCATATGGCGGACAATCCGTTGGTAGCATTCCAGCACACAGTACATTAATTTTTGATGTTGAATTGCTTGAAGTATTAAGCTAAATAGAAACGGGAAGCTAGGCTTCCCGTTTTTTTAATTGGATGAAAGTAATAAGTTTTGACTATTACAGTATAAGAATAAGGTACGGACTTGCTCTTTCAGGGTTTTAGGTTCAGCGCTGGCAAGTTCCTGTAAGTCTAAGTCACCCTGATCTTGCAATAAGCGAAGAGCCTCGCCTTGCAATTGTGCGCACACTACACCGCTTTCACGATTAATAATGCGCAAGTAGGGTTCAGGTCTATCCAGCCAAGCATCAATCATAAAGGTCATAGAAGGATCCTCTTGGTGGTTTGGAGTTATTGATAATAATTATCATTTGCGTTTAATGCAAGAAATAAATTGACCTTATTAACTTTTTCAATAGCCTGTCTATTAAAAATCCTGAAAAAACTGGTAGGATAACCAGTAAATTTTTGGCGGTACTTTTTATGGCAAAGGCAAAGCGCATCTATGGCTGCACCGAGTGCGGCGCTACTTTCTCGAAATGGGCAGGGCAGTGTGGTGAATGTGGCCAGTGGAATACCTTGATTGAAACTGTCTTAGAAAGTAGCACAAGTGGCGGTAGCGGCCGTGGTGGTTGGGCAGGGCAGCAGGCGCAAATTAAGACCTTGGCTGAAGTCAGTATTGAAGAAATACCGCGTTTTTCAACAAGCTCGAGTGAATTAGACCGTGTGCTAGGTGGTGGTCTAGTCGATGGTTCAGTGGTGCTGATTGGGGGCGATCCTGGGATAGGTAA
This sequence comes from Pseudomonas sp. F1_0610, assembly GCF_047470865.1. NCBI lineage: Bacteria > Pseudomonadati > Pseudomonadota > Gammaproteobacteria > Pseudomonadales > Pseudomonadaceae > Pseudomonas > Pseudomonas sp. F1_0610. The sequence continues at coordinate 70,169 of NZ_JAZDRH010000004.1, read as the reverse complement.
GTCAACTATTTTATTGCAAACGCTATGTAATATTGCACAAAAACTCCCAGCCTTATATGTGACAGGTGAGGAATCACAACAGCAAGTTGCAATGCGTGCGCGCCGTCTTGATCTGCCTTTAGATCAGCTGAAAGTGATGACTGAAACCTGTATTGAAAGCATCATTAATGTCGCGCGTATGGAAAAGCCGCGGGTGATGGTGGTTGACTCAATTCAAACCATTTTTAGTGAAAGTTTGCAATCAGCTCCTGGCGGTGTATCTCAGGTGCGTGAAAGTGCGGCTCATTTAGTGCGTTTTGCAAAACAGTCCGGTACTGCTATTTTTTTAGTGGGCCATGTGACAAAAGAAGGCTCCTTAGCGGGACCTCGCGTGTTAGAGCATATGGTTGATACGGTCTTATACTTTGAGGGGGAATCTGACGGGCGCTTGCGTATGTTGCGGGCAGTGAAAAATCGCTTTGGTGCTGTTAATGAGTTAGGCGTTTTTGGTATGACGGATCGTGGTTTAAAAGAAGTGGCTAACCCTTCAGCCATTTTTTTAAGTCGTGCTCAAGAGGCCGTTTCTGGCAGTGTCGTTATGGCAACATGGGAAGGTTCACGGCCTATGCTGGTTGAAGTGCAGTCTTTGGTAGATGAAAGCCACTTGGGCAATCCTCGTCGAGTTACCTTGGGCTTGGATCAAAATAGGCTTTCTATGTTGTTGGCAGTACTGCATCGTCATGGTGGTATTCCGACTTACGACCAAGATGTGTATTTAAACGTAGTTGGCGGCGTTAAAGTGTTAGAAACCGCCTCTGATCTTGCGTTAGTTGCGGCTATTATTTCTAGTTTGCGTAATAAACCGTTAGCGCATGACTTATTAGTTTTTGGTGAAGTGGGTTTGTCAGGTGAAATTCGCCCAGTACCTAGTGGTCAAGAGCGCTTAAAAGAAGCCGCCAAGCATGGTTTTAAACGCGCTATAGTGCCTAAAGGAAATGCGCCCCGAGAAAAAATTACGGGTATTGAAGTGCTAGCTGTTACCCGTTTAGAGCAAGCCTTAGATGCGTTGTTTGAATAAGTTGTTATAAAATAACTATTTGGGAAAACAGACTAACTAGCGTAGTCTTCCTTTCTGTTTAATTATCAGGTTATTGGTGCAAAGTCTGGGCTTTGCGTAATTCCAAGGAGTACTCCGGTGTCTGTAGTTTTTGTAGCCTCATCTAAGCTGCCAATGCCATTTGCAGTTTTCACTATGCATGGTTTTTTAGACCAAGAAACAGGAAAGGAACATGTTGCACTCACGCTAGGTGATATTGCAGATGGTCAGCCTGTACTTGGACGTTTACACTCAGAATGTTTAACAGGTGATGCTTTATTTAGCCAGCGTTGTGATTGTGGCGCGCAATTACATGCGGCTTTAGAAGAAATTGCAAAAGCAGGACGCGGAGTGTTGCTTTACCTGCGCCAAGAGGGGCGTGGCATAGGCTTATTGAATAAAATTCGCGCCTATAATTTGCAAGACCAAGGCGCAGACACTGTTGAAGCGAATGAGCGTTTAGGCTTTGCTGCGGATATGCGAGATTATTCTATTTGCCAGCCGATGCTAGAGCACTTAGGTGTGCATTCTTTGCAGTTAATGACCAACAACCCTCGTAAAGTAAAAGCGGTAGAAGGCTTTGGTGTGCGTGTGGCCACGCGCGTTCCATTACAAGTGGGGTTAAACCCATATAATGAGTTTTATTTAGCGACTAAAGCAAACAAGTTAGGTCATATGTTGGGTAAGTCGCATCAAGATGAGCATCATGACTAATGCCAGCATCACTTAAATTTACTTTTCTAGCCCAATGGTGGGGCTTCCTATTGTTGTACGCTGTACCTGTTACTGCTGTACTCTTATTAGGTGAGTCCTTTGAGATGCCGTATTGGTTTGTATTAAGTATTTTTATTTTGGGCTTGCTCAGCTTATTTGCCAACTTAAAAGGCTTTCACCGGTTTAAGCATTGCGTCATTGCTATGGGTAAAAATGACTCAACAGTATTAGATGAGCAATGGGATGACCTGCACCAAGCCCGTCGCCGCGCATTTATTGTGGCAGGTTTTCCTGCATGGATTGGTACGCTAGGCTATATATTTGGCTTAGAAGGTGTGGCAGTGTTACTCCTTTTATTGGGTAGTTTGCTGCAGTTAATGCTGTACCGTATCCCACTACAGCTTAAATAATGCGTATTTTATTGTGTTTATTGCTTAGCTTTAGCTCGTTGGCCTGGGCTAAAGCAGAGCGTGTAGTTAGTCTTGCACCTTCATTAACAGAGGTTATGTTTGACTTAGGTGCAGAATCCTCGCTAGTGGGTATCTTAGAGGGTGGCAAACGGCCTGCAGCGGCCGCGCATATACCTTCTATTGGTAGTCATGGACAGCTTAATTTAGAGCTGTTGCTAACACTTAAGCCAGATCTGGTTTTATATTGGCCAGGCAGTATTCAAAACAGTCAAAAACAAGCGATTGAGCAGCTAGGGATAAGAGTATTTGATGCTAGTACTAATGATTTAGCAAGCTATACTTTACTGTTTCAACGCTTGGGCGATGAATTGGGTTACAGCCAACAAGGTGCCGAGTTGACAGCTCAAGCACAGCAGCGTATTGCGCAAATGCGCCAAACGTATCAGCGTGAAGTGCCTATTCGTGTGTTTTACCAGATTTGGGACAAGCCCATGTTTACTTTGGGTGGACAGCAAATTATCAGTGAAATTTTGCAGGTCTGCGGTGCGCAAAATATTTTTTCTGATATAGCTATGGCTGCACCACAGGTTGACCGTGAAGCAGTTATGTTGCGTAATCCCGATGTTATTCTCACTAGCACAGAGGCCTTAGTGGAGACGTGGAAGCCTTGGACAACTATTAATGCAGTGCGTCAGCAGCAAGTGATTAGCGTACTAGACCATGGTGTGGAACGCCCAAGCTATCAAATGCTTGATGCTATGCAAATGCTATGTGAACAGTTAAAGCCAATGCAGGTTATACCAAGCTCGAAAGCTACTGCAAACTAAGCAATAGTTAGCGGTAACTCGCGCTTTTTTTTGATTTTTCTTATGCTTTCACCAAAGATTAGGCTTTGTCAGCATAAAAAGGTATAACTGAGGAATTATTTATTGCTTAGTTTCTATTTATTATGAGTTATTCATTTAGTGCTCGTAGCCAAGCTATAGAGCCATTTCATGTTATGGCGCTGTTGCAGCGCGCCAAAGAGTTAGAGGCTCAAGGGTTAGATGTTATCCACTTAGAGATTGGCGAACCTGACTTTGCCACGGCAGAGCCTATTGTCAAAGCAGGCCAAGACGCCTTGGCAAATGGTTTGACACGCTATACGGCGGCACGAGGCATTTTGCCTTTGCGCGAAAAAATCAGCCAATTCTATAAGCAGCGTTATGCTGTTGACGTAAGCCCTGAGCGTATTGTGATTACACCAGGCGGCTCGGGTGCCTTGTTAATGGCGAGTTCTTTGCTGGTTGAGGCAGGCAAGCACTGGTTGTTAGCCGATCCTGGCTACCCTTGTAATCGTCACTTTTTGCGCCTAATTGAAGGTTGTGCGCAATTAGTCCCTGTAGGGCCAGAAGTTAAATATCAACTTACTCCAGAACTAATAAATACGTTTTGGGATGAACAGAGCGTGGGCGCTTTAGTGGCTTCACCAGCGAATCCAACGGGTACTGTATTAACCAGAGAAGAACTGCAGGCCTTATCAACAACGATTAAAAGCAAAGGCGGCCATTTAGTTGTTGACGAAATTTACCATGGTTTAACTTACGGGCTAGATGCACCTAGCGTATTAGAGGTGGATCAAGAGGCTTATGTATTAAATAGTTTTTCAAAATACTTTGGCATGACAGGTTGGCGTTTAGGCTGGTTAGTAGCGCCTGAGCATGCGATTAATGACATAGATAAAATCGCCCAGAATATCTATATCAGTGCTTCTACTATTGCACAATATGCTGCGTTAGCTTGTTTTGACGCTGAAACTATTGCCATTTTTGAACAGCGCCGCGCAGAGTTTCAGCAGCGTCGGGATTACCTACTTCCCGCTTTGCGTGAGCTGGGTTTTAATATCGCAGTGGAGCCAGAAGGTGCGTTTTATCTGTACGCTGATGTATCTGCTTTTACGGATGACTCTTATGCATTTTGTCATTTCTTTTTAGAAGAAGAGCAAGTGGCATTTACGCCGGGTATTGATTTTGGGCGTTATCAGCAAAGTACACATGTGCGTTTTGCCTATGCGCAAAGCCTTGAGCGCTTACAGCAAGCGGTAGAGCGTATTGAACGTGGTCTAAAAAAATGGCGGGCACGCTAATATGCAGCTGCCACCTTTAGAAGAAGGACGTTTGGTTAAGCGTTATAAGCGTTTTTTTGCTGATGTGATCTGTGCTGATGGCAGTGAGCTAACCATTCACTGCCCTAATACAGGTTCTATGCTCAACTGTATGCCTGCCAATGCGCGAGTATGGTTTAGCCGCAATGATGACCCAAAACGTAAGCTCAAAGGTACATGGGAATTAGTAGAGACGGCTCATGGACGCTTAGCCTGTGTGAATACAGGGCGTGCCAATGCCCTTGTGGAAGAAGCCTTACGCAATGGCGTAATTACTGAGCTACAAGGCTTTGACCAGCTTAAACGCGAAGTTAAATACGGTGATGAAAATAGCCGTGCTGATTTTCGCTTAAGTTTTGCTCAACAGGCTGTCTATGTCGAAGTGAAAAGCGTTACTTTAGGCTTTGCGGACAGCACAACAGCGGCTTTTCCCGATGCTGTTACTAGCCGAGGTGCTCGTCATTTACGGGAGTTAATGGCGTTGGCACAAGCCGGCGAGCCTGCGGTTTTAATTTATTGCGTTAATTTATCGGGTATAGATAGCGTGCGGGTTGCTCAAGAAATTGACCAACTCTATGCTCAAGCATTAACTGAAGCCGCTAAAGCAGGCGTGCAGATACTAGCCTATGCGGCTGATATAGATCCTCATAACGGGCGTATTGCATTAAGTCATCCACTTAAAGTGATTCTGGAATAAAAACGCTGATAATTAGCAAACTGGCTAAAATTAATAAAATAGCGCCAGTGACACGTTCAATCCAATGGGCAATGGCTAAGAATTTCTGGCGTATCTTGCTGTGGGTAAAAATAATGCTAACCAAGCTAAACCAAAGTGCGGTAATGATTACCATCCACAAACCATAAGCCGCCTGAATCAGTAATGGTGTATGCGGATTAATAATGGTCGTAAATAAGGATAAGAAAAATAAGGTGGCTTTAGGGTTGGTCGCGTTAGTTAGAAAACCTAAGCCAAAGGCTTTATAGCCATTAGTCGCGGGCTCTTGTTGGTTTTGGGTTAAGGACAATGCTTGCTTGGGTTGGCTTTTGATAAAAAGTACACCCAAGTAGAGTAAATAAAGCCCACCCACTACTTTAGCCACAGTTAATAGCCAAGGTAGTGTATGTAAGAGCGCACTTACACCCAGCAATGAATAAATAATATGCACACTTAAACCAAGCCCTATGCCTATTGCTGTGGCAATAGCAATGCTTCTACCGTAACGCAAACTTTGGCGGATGATCACCGCAAAATCAGGGCCTGGTGAAATCACGGCTAACAAGTGAATGAGAGCTACAGCTAAAAACTCAGGTAAGTACGACATATTCTTAGGCTACTCTAGGTGTAGATTAGGTTTATTTTGGATTTAAAAGTGACTTTAACTACGATTTTAGTCGTTTATTTTTCGATAAATCATGAAAAGTCTATTTTCAAACGGTAAACTTGTTTTTTCTGTGCCAGTGCTTGTGCACGACATACAATTTAATCAAATAACAAGCGTGCTTGTTAGCCGGAGCAATACAGTGCAGTTTACTTTAAATAAAACAGCCGTGGCTGTGTGTTTAGCTTTATCTTCCCCTTTTATCTATGCTAATGGTCTTGCTATTAACGAACAAAGTGCCAGTGGTGCAGGTACTGCTTATGCTGGTCGAGCGTCATCTGCATTAGATGCCAGTACGATTTATGGCAATCCAGCTGGGCTTTCGCGTCTACAACAATCAGAAGTGATTTTAGGCGCCGCTGCAGTCAAGGCGAAAGTTGATATTAGTAATGTAAGTACTAGTAAAAAAGGCACTCACAAAGGTGATATGGTGCCTTTTGCCACAGTGCCATTTGCCTATTACGCCACACCTGTAAATGAACACTGGGCGGTTGGGGTTGGCATGTATGTTCCCTTTGCCTTAATTAGTGATTATGAAAAGGCCTTCCAAGGTAGCGATCATGGCTTGTATAGCAAGGTGGCGGTAATGACTATTCAACCAACGGTAAGTTATAAATTTAACGATCATATTGCCGTAGGTTTTGGCCCAACAATTAATCGTCTTGATGGCAAACTCACGAGCACAGTAAACACAAGTGTGATGCCAGGGCAAGCAGACACTAAAGTCAATATTAAAGGTGATGATACAGCCTATGGCTTTAATTTAGGCATCTTGGTTGACTTTAATGAGCGCACGGCTTGGGGTATTACGTACCATTCCAAAGTGGACTATGAAATCACTGGGCATACTAGCGTCGCTGGTGCTCCAGCAGTTCCAGTCTTGGGTAATTTAAATGGTAAATACAGTGCTAAGCTGGATTTAACTACGCCAGAGTCTATTGATACCTCGATTACACATCAGCTCAATGATCAATGGACCATTCATGCAGGAGCCACTTATACCCGTTGGAGCCGCCTAGAAAGCATTGTGGCGAAAAACAAAGGTATGCCAGCGACTACGCCTGAGCAGTTCAGAAATATGGGTGAGAGCTTTAAATGGCACAATACCTGGGCTTACTCTATTGGTGCTTCTTATCAAGCTCGTCCCGATTTAGTACTGCGTGCAGGTTTTGCATTAGATGCGTCGCCTACTACCAATGAGCATCGTACAGTACGCGTTCCAGTGGGTAATCGAAAAATTCTAGCTTTAGGTGCTGGTTGGACGCCGCAACCTAATATGACTTTTGATATCGCGTATGCCTACATTCGTGAGTCTAAAACTTCAGTTAGCCAAACCGAAGGTCAACCACTTAAAGCTCCTTTTTCAGCCACTTATCGTAATAGTGCGCATGGTTTAGTGGGGCAAATGGTTTATCGTTTCTAAATCAAAAACGCCTTTAGGAAACTGCTAAAGGCGTTTTTTCTAGCTATAAAAATATAAATAATCTTCAGGTGATTCGGTATAAAACAAGAACAAATAGTCTTGCTGAATAATTAATTCCTGCATCTGTGCGGCAATATCTTCTGGTAGAGGATAGATCTGTTTTAACCGCTGAATCACCTCTTTGGCTTTATCATTACTAAAGCGCTCTGTCTTAATAAAACCAAGTAAAGCGGCACCTAAGCCTAAAAATTCGTAGCCAAATTCTGTAGTTAAAGACTCAATAATGGCGTAATTTTCAAAGGGATTAAAATCACAGGTAAAATAGCCATTAGGCGTGATAGCAAGTTTTTCTGCGGTATTAGGCAAGTCTGCCATGCGTACCAGTAAGGACTTTTTTAGCGTAGGTAACGGGTTATGATTAACTGCTAGGAAGCTTTTCCAGTCAGCTGCGCTATAGTGCTCAGTTTTTTCAGCCATACTTGCCCATTGCGAAGCAATATCTGTTTGTTGCAGTAAGTGGCGAATAGCAGGTAGCAGATGGAGCGGGTAGTTAGGATCAGCATAATCTACTTCAGCCTCAGACTCCGCGAGTTCAAGGCATTCTATGCAATGCCAACTGGTGTAGTCGCATTGGTTTTGATCATCTAGAATCAGTAAAACAGCTTGAGTTGGATGTTGTGCCTTAAGTTGTTGATAAGTTTGAATAATCTCAGCTATTGAAGAAAACTGTTCAATACGCACATAGCCGGTTAAGTTTTGCATGGCTTGACTTTGCGCATTGTTTACAGCGCATAAGTTAATGTGAGGCATACTTAGTTCTGCATCCGTTGGCTAGTTACTTTTATAAAAACACCATCTTCAAATTTCAGAAAATGATACATGCCGTTTTTAGGGCCATAAATCCATTCTTCTTGGCGCACTTCTAACTCATGCCCCCATTCGTTGACTATGGTTTTCATTCCTAAAAAGGTACGCTCAGTTGGCTCACCACATTTGGCAAGTACTTCATGCGTGGTGGCAGATTGCGTGCTGACTAAACGGCTATTGCACCGATAAGTATCAGCCAAAGCAAGCTGGCAAAGGAAAACTAGACTTATACAAGAGAGCATTGTGATAACAGATTTCATATAGCGTTATATCCTTACAAATGACAGACGCAATTGGTGTTTAAGGATTATTCTTGTTGTAACCAATTCCATTGGTTATTTTGCCAAAATATAAAACCACCACCGCATGATTCGGCCTCATGAACATAAAGCGCATCGTATGTGAGCCTCTGAATTTCTGCTTCAGGTACATCAGCAAAGTTTCTAAAGTCATTTTCGTAGTTTGACCATAAGGGCTGACCTTGTGGTACTTGGGTTAAAATAGCAAAAGGGTAGCTATCAATATTAAATACATCGGCGCCACCACCTAAATAAGATAGGCTAGGCAGTGCATTTGCTTGATGATTAATAAATACAAGTAAGATATTTTCATCTTGGTCTTGTGCACGTAAGACATCATCTAAAACACCATCGCCAAAGAAGTCACCTTTTAACGCAAACGCTTTATAGTCTGTAGCTAGTTTAAGCTTAAGCTGACTAGCGTATTGCGATAATAGCTGCTGTTTTTCAGCTTCAAAGTCGGCTTTGGGTTGTAAATAAATATCAGCGATATAGGCTGAATTGCTGTCTATGCCTTTTTCAAGATCATCTGCAATATCAATGGAGTCAAAATCAATACGCTGCCAATGGCCTTGCTCTGCTGTGTGTTCATCTTTGATAGAAATAGGCGCTGCTTGCTCAACTAAACGTACTGGGTAACCGTAAGGGAGTTTTCCTATGCGCTTGCCATTGGGTGCGTCACGGATAATTAGGCCGTTATCAGCAGTGACATAAAAAAGGTTGTCGTCGGCGGCAATAGTAAAAGGTGTAACCAATAAAGCCAGTAATCCTAAGGTGTATTTTAGAGCCTTCATAGTTATACTCAGCGTGGAAAAAGAATAAAAAAGCGGATCAAGTTGGCATTATTGGTATTTGATTAAGGCATACGTTGAAATTCGATTTTCTCTAAGCGTGACCCTACAAAGCGCAAAATATGCATGCTTGAGCCTTCGCGGTAGACCCATTCTTCGATGATTAATTCACGATCTTTGTTTGGACTGACAGTGTAACCAATGCTTTCTTTGTAGCTAGGCTCACCGCATTTTTCCTGTACTTGGAAGGCGCGGTCACCGACTTTAGCAATAGCTTGCCCGCAGCGAAAACTGCTAGCAAAGCTGCTGGAGGCGACGAATAAGCTGCTAGCAGCAATAATGGCGGTTAGGATACTTTTCATGGTTAGCCTCCAAGATGTAGCACAGTCGCTACTTTTTGCTGCTCATCTTGCTTGGTATCACTGACATCGAGCAGGTAGAGCCGTTCGCTGTCTATCTTACCTTCTTCCGTTAGGAATTGCTTAATAACAGCAGCCCGCTGCTGGGCCAGTAAACGTAAATAACGAGGCTGTTTTTCCCAGTGAGTCGTTAATGCTTGCTCCATAGCTTCTACGCGTTCTGAGCGAGAGAGCTGTTTCCATTCTGGGTTGAATGTCAGTTTATTGTTCTGAATAAGTATTTCCAGCAGATCTAAACGTTCGCCAGTTGAAAAATCGATTACTTTATTTTCATCGGGTAGGCGTTTGCCACGCTCTTTTAAACCTTGAATGTAGGTTTCTCTTAGCGTTGACTGTAAACGATACTGTGCCAGTATAGGGGCGTCTAGAACTGGGCTGCTGGTGCCTTCAATCTCTAGTTTAAGTAAAGGGCGCTCTTGTAAGCCTTTAGATAACGTCAGTAAGGCTTTTTTCGCTTCATCATTGAGTTCCACGCTACCCGCGGTAAAGGCAACTTGACTTAAATCTTGATTACCACCACCTGCGATTTTCGATACAAACTTAAAGGGCGCTTGCACTGCGCGCGTGAGTAAATTACGCACAGTTTGCCAAATAATAGGACCAACGCGAAATTGTGGGTCTTCTAGATTGCCACGCAAAGGTAGGTCGATATCAATTTGCCCTTTACTGTCTTTGAGTAGTGCAACGGCTAACTTAATAGGTAGATTGACTGCATCTGGGCTTTCTACTTTTTCGCCTAGTTGCAATTGTTCTAGAAGCACTTTGTTTTGGGCTTGTAATTGGCCACGTTCAATCTGATAGTTTAAATCTAATGTTAAGCGGCCTTTACGAATCCGATAGCCTGCGAATTTGCCAGAATAGGGCGTCAGTGTGGTGAGCTCAACATTTTTAAAGCTAGTTTCAATAGCTAGCTTACGTAACGGATCAAAAGGTGTTAGTGAACCCGCAATAGTGACAGGTGCATAGGCGTCCACCTTGCCTGTAATATTAACGCTGGTGGCTGTATTTTGCTGGTTATTAATACTGCCGATTTTGCCATTGAGTTGTTGCAGTGCTGTAGAGAAGTTTTGGCTTAAGCTAAAGTCAGCAAAGTTGGCAGAGCCGTTATTGATTTGAATACCTTGAATAGATATTGGCATTGGCTTGCTAGTGGCAGCAGGGCTAGCCGTTTTGTCAGCAATGATTAACTCACCCACGTTGGTTGTTAGGTTTTCATTAATAATAAAACGCACGTAAGGCTTGTTTAGGGTAATTAAGCCCAGCTTTAAATGTTTGTCTAAGACAAAGTCAATATTATTAACGGCAACACTATCCCACTTTAATAGATCGCGTTTATTAATCGCATCTTTGGTATGCAGGTTATTTAGTGTTACATCACCACTAACGCTGGCGCTTAGTTGCTTGCCCATTGCCAATTTTAGTGCAAGATTGGAATCTAATGTCGCGCTGCGTAACTCTACACGTGCCACTGGTGTAATCCAGGCTTGAGCCTCAGTTAAGTCGAGGTTATTGGTGCTGATATTAAGATCAACAGTTAAAGGTGTTAATTGAATTTTACCTTTAGCAGCAAGCTGACCAAATTCTTCTATTTGCGATTTAACATTAAGTTCAAAAGGTTTAGTGCCAGCAAGGTCAAAGTTACTTAGCTTAATATCCATTTTGCTCGTATTTAAGCTAACAGGAATACTTTGGCTGGCATCCTTCCAATGCAGGCCTGAATTAGTGAGCGCTATGCTTTGAATAGCGACAGCCCAAGGTTTTTCAGGGGTGGTTTTGTCGCTGGTAGTGGCTTTGGGTTTAGCTGCTTTAGCTGGAGGAAGAATTTTTTGCCAATTAATTTGTTGGTTTTTATCCAGATCAGCCCAAGCTTCTAAACTATCAATGGCCACTTTGCCGATATTGACGGTTTGCTCAGTTAAATTAAAACTAGCATCGCTTACGGCCAGTTGCTTGAAGTTAGCTAAAGGCAGGTTGTTTTTATCTGTTAAAGCCAGTGGGCTAATAGTTAGAGCCGCTTTTTTAAGCTTAAGCTCAAGGGCTTGATGTAGGCTAAATTCATACTGCGCTGTGACTCCTACTTTGCCTTTTTTTAGTTTTAGTTCAACAGCTTGAGCAACATACGGCCACCAGCTTTTTAGGGGTACTTTATTGACGTTAATAATGCCTTTAGATCTTAGCGGATTAACGGTTACGCTGCCTTGCCATTCTAGCTCTGTTCCATCACTAGCCACGAGACTAAGGCTAAGGGGGGCGTCGCTATCAGGGCGAGTGTCAATTTGGCTTAGGTTCAGATTAATTTTATTAAAGGTGACATCTACTGTTTCTTTTTGTTGTTGATCAGCGTAACGAACGCGGCTGTCAATGATCTCAAAACGGTTGATAACAACAGGAAAAATGTCGTTATTGGTTTCTGTTTTGGAGGTTTCTGATTCAGGAAGTGTAAAGAGTTGAGTGAGGTTTAAGTTGCCTTTTTTATCAAAAAGTACACTGAGGTTAACGCCTTGAACACTCACTGCGTCTAAATGGGCTGCACCTATCCATAAGCTATCTAGTTCTAGATTAGCCTGTAGATGCTGGATGCTGGCTTGGGGCATATCCATCTCACCTAAGCTTACTCCCCAAACATCTAGCTTTAAGCTAAAAGGGTTGAATTCAATACGATGGATATAAGCAGGCACATTGGCATAGTTGCTTAACTGTTCTTTACCTATTTTTAGGGCAAGGCTAGGTAAAAGTAAAAAACCGACCCATGCATAACAGGCAGTGCCTACAACAAAGATTAGCGCGGCACGCTTGAACACTTTAAGCATAAAGTAACAGTCCTTTTTATTATCAGAAGGTAATACGAGAAAGAGATTGTACCTATAGATATAAAAATTACGTAAGTGTTCCTTGAGAATTTTGTAAACAATAGACAGGTTCGATCTAATCTGTGACTAGATCGAACCTTGAGGGTTAGCGCTCAATGGCTAAAGCAACACCCATTCCGCCGCCAATACAGAGAGTGGCTAGACCTTTTTTAGCGTCTTGGCGAATCATTTGATGAACCAATGAAACTAGGATACGGCAACCAGAAGCACCAATAGGATGGCCCAAAGCAATAGCACCACCGTTGACGTTAACTTTGGTTGTATCCCAACCGAGCTCTTTATTTACGCTAAGTGCTTGGGCAGCGAAAGCTTCGTTGGCTTCAATAAGGTCTAAATCGTTAATTCCCCAGCCAGCTTTAGCTAAACAGCGTTTTGTGGCGTCTACAGGGCCAATTCCCATAATGCTAGGGTCAACACCTGCACTGGCATAAGCTTTAATAGTTGCCAGTACACTGAGGCCTAGCTCTTTGGCTTTTGCCGCGCTCATAAGCATGACCGCCGCTGCGCCGTCGTTAATGCTGGATGCATTACCTGCTGTTACTGAACCTTCTTTTTTAAATGCTGGGCGAAGTTTGCTTAAGCTTTCGGCTGTGGTGCCAGCACGAGGGCCTTCATCCGTATCAAAAATAACAGGATCACCTTTGCGTTGCGGAATGCTAACAGGTGCAATTTCATCTTTAAAACGGCCAGCTTCAATAGCTGCTACGGCTTTAGCTTGCGAGTTAGCAGCAAATTGATCTTGCTCTTCACGTGTCAGTTGGTATTTTTCCACTAGGTTTTCTGCGGTAATACCCATGTGGTAGTTGTTGTATACATCCCACAAGCCATCTTCGATCATGCTGTCTAGCATTTGGGCATGTCCCATGCGTAGACCAGTACGTGCTTTAGGTAGGACATAAGGCGATAGGCTCATGTTTTCTTGGCCACCAGCAATAATGATCTGCGCATCACCACAGCGGATGGCTTGTGTTGCAAGGTGCAAGGCTTTTAAGCCAGAACCACAGACTTTGTTAATAGTCATTGCAGGTACTTGCACCGGCATCCCAGCTTTGATTACGGTTTGTCTGGCTGGGTTTTGTCCGCTACCAGCCGTTAATACTTGGCCTAAAATAACTTCATCTACTTGGGCTGGATCAACGGCTGTTTGTTCTAAGAGCTTACGGATAACAACAGCCCCTAAATCAGGCGCCGAAATATTGGCTAACGCACCTTGGAAGCCACCAATTGCAGTACGCGTTGCTGCAACAATCACCACATCATGCATATCAAGAACCTTATCAGGAAATAACAATAATAGTGGCGAGTAGCTCGCCACGGCCGAGCGTTAACTCAACACAATTAGCCGCGGTGACGATTACGGAAAAAGTCGATTAAGCCTTGTGTTGAAGCATCTTCAGCAGGCGCAACTGCTTGACCAGTTAAGCGCTGATAGACGTTATTACCAAGTACCTTACCCAGTTCAACGCCCCATTGATCAAAAGCATTTGTGCCCCAAATGACGCTTTGTACAAATACTTTATGTTCATATAGAGCAATTAAAGCACCTAAACGGCGTGGGCAAACACGCTCTAACACTAATGTATTAGTAGGGCGGTTACCAGGTATAACCTTATGTGGTGCAAGTTGCTGTACTTCTTCTGGGCTTAAACCTTGATGGCAAAGCTCTTGTTTGGCTTCATCTAAGGTTTTACCTTGCATTAGCGCTTGGCTTTGCGATAAACAGTTGGCATACAGCCACTGGTGATGATCTTCTACAGGATTATGACTTACAACAGGCACAATAAAGTCAGCAGGTATTAAGTGTGTGCCTTGGTGTAATAATTGATGATAAGCATGCTGTCCATTACAGCCCACCCCACCCCAGATAATAGGGCCAGTGGCATAGTCTAAGGTGCTGCCATCTTGGCGAACAGATTTGCCATTAGACTCCATATCTAGCTGCTGTAAATGCTGGGTGAAATTACGTAAGTAATGGTCATAAGGCAAAATAGCATGGCTTTGTGCGTGCCAAAAATCGCTATACCAAACGCCCAGTAATGCCATAATAACAGGCATGTTTTCAGCAAAAGGAGCTTGTTGAAAATGCTGATCCATACTCCAAGCGCCTGCCAGCAATTCTTTGAAGTTTGAAATGCCAATAGCTAAAGCAATGGGTAGGCCTATGGCAGACCATAGCGAGTAGCGCCCGCCCACCCAGTCCCACATAGGGAAAATATTTTCTTCAGCAATACCAAATTCAACGGCGGCTTTGGTGTTGCTGGAAACTGCAATAAAGTGGCGATCTAACTTATCGACACAGCCACCTTGAGCAAAGTACCAAGTGCGTGCAGCTTGAGCATTTTTTAGGGTTTCTAAGGTGCCAAAAGATTTGCTAGAGACAACAAATAATGTGGTTTCTGCTTGAATGCACTGGGTCAGTTCATGAAACTCACTGCCATCAACATTGGCTAGGAAATGGCAACGCACGCCTTGCTGGGCAAAAGGGAGTAGCGCTTCAGAGACTAACTGAGGGCCTAGAAATGATCCACCTATGCCAATATTAACAACGTCAGTAATAGGTTTTTCACTGTAACCACGCCAAAGTCCATTGTGGATACGGTTAACCATTTCCGTCATTTGTTTAAGTACATTATGCACTTGTGGAATAAGATCAACGCCATCTACAACTAGCTGGTCGCCAATTGGGCGGCGTAAGGCCGTATGCAGAGCTGGACGTTGCTCAGACGCATTCACCTTTTCACCGTTAAATAAGGCTTGAATGGCTTGAGCTAAACCTGTTTCCTTAGCTAGGTCAGTTAATAAGGTTAAGGTTTCTTGGGTGATAATATTTTTTGAGTAGTCCAGCAACAGCCCGTCATGATTTAATGAAAAATGTTGAAAACGCTGTTTGTCTTGATTAAAAGCCTGGCGCATAGAAAAATTATGCATGGCTTTTTGGTGTTGTTGTAGTGCTTGCCAGCTAGGCAGTTGACTAGCATTGAGCGGATGCTGGTAATGACTCATAACAGTAATTTCGCCTGGAAATAAAGAAGCCCGAAGTTAGAGCATACCAACTTCGGGCTTTATGTGTTGTGATTTAAGCTAACTGCACAGGGATTGCATTGCTGCTGTGGCTCACATCACCATTAGCATCCATGTAAAGTACATGAGGAGTGTGAGTTTTTAAATCCTCATCGGTGTACAGCGCATAAGCGCAAATAATTAGGCGATCACCAACGCTAGCTTTGTGTGCTGCAGCGCCATTGACAGAAATAATTTTGCTGCCCGCTTCACCGCGGATGGCATAAGTGGTGAAACGTTCGCCGTTATCAACATTATAGAGTTGGATTTGTTCGTATTCACGAATGCCTGCCATATCTAGCCAATTGCCATCAATTGCACATGAACCTTCATAATCCACTACAGCGTGAGTTGTAATGGCCCGATGCAGCTTGGCTTTAAGCATGATGCTTTGCATGAGTGATCCTCAAATGTGTTCTAAACAGCTTAGTTCAAGTGGTAGGTCAGGTTGTCGATTAAACGTGTGCTACCTAAGTAAGCAGCAGCTAAAACCACACCCTGTTTAGTATTTGTTGTTGCAGGCTCTAACGTTAGTTCATCACGAATTTCTAGATAGTCAGGTTTGAAGCCTACATTGCTTAGTGCTTTGTTGGTTGTTTCAATTAGTTTAGTAAAGTCCGTCTCGCCATGCAAAATAGAATCGACTAACTGTACTAATGCGTTGTGCAGTGCAGGTGCTGAGGCGCGCTGCTCCGTAGTGAGGTATTGATTACGAGAAGAAAGCGCTAAACCATCTTCAGCGCGCACAATAGGTGCTCCAAATACTTGAATAGGCAAATTCATATCTGCTACTAGCTTGCGAATAACCGCTAGCTGCTGGAAGTCTTTTTCGCCAAATACAGCAATATCAGGTTGCACAATGTTAAATAGTTTGCTTACTACTGTGGCAACACCATCAAAATGTCCAGGACGCTTTGCACCACATAGGCCAGCAGACACACTAGGCACATGCACTAAGGTTTGCTCTTGCATGCCTGTGGGGTACATTTCTTCGACGTTTGGGTGAAATAATAAGCTACAGCCAGCAGCGCGGAGCTTTTCTTGGTCTTGCTCAAGGGTGCGTGGGTAGCTATCTAAATCTTCATTAATACCAAATTGCAAGGGATTAACAAAAATACTAGCCACTACAAAGTCTGCGTATTCACAGGCTTTTTGAATCAGAGACATATGCCCTTGGTGTAGATTACCCATAGTTGGAACTAAACCAATGCGTTTACCTTGGCGGCGTGCTTGCGCTATTACCGTGCGGATTTCTTGTACAGATGTTATGGTTTTCATGCTGAAAACTCGTGCTCACTTGCTGGGAAAGACCCATCTTTCACCGCATTTACATAGCACTTTAGAGCGCCATCAATGCTGGTGTTGTCTTGCATAAAATTGCGTACAAATTTAGCTGTACGCCCCGTTAACGACATGCCAAGCATATCGTGTAGTACTAGTACTTGGCCGTCAGTATTAGGGCCAGCACCAATGCCGATCACAGGCACACTAACGGCTTGGCTAATTCTTGTTGCCAGTTCGCTAGGCACGCATTCTAAAAGTAACATTGCAGCACCAGCTTGGGCGATAGCAATGCAATCATCAAAAAGTTTTTGCGCTGGACCTTCACCACGCCCTTGCACTTTATAACCACCAAACACATTAACTAGCTGTGGTGTTAAGCCTAAATGCACACATACAGGTACACCGAGTTGAGCGAGGCGCTTAACGGAGTCTGTTAGCCAAGCTTCGCCTTCAATTTTAATCATATGCGCTCCAGCGCGCATTAGTTTGGCGCTGTGCTCTAAGGTTTGTTCTAGGCTGGCGGCGCTCATAAAGGGTAAGTCAGCGACAATTAATGCACCTTTATTGCCACGTTTTACACAGGCGGTATGGTAGACCATATCTTCAATGGTAACGGGTAGTGTGCTGTCGTTTCCTTGTAGCACCATACCTAGCGAGTCGCCAATTAATAGTACTTCCACGCCAACACGTGATGCGGCATCAGCAAAGGTAGCGTCATAGCTGGTGAGCATGACTATCTTTTCACCACTTTGCTTCATTTTTTGTAATTTTGTTAGGGTTACATCAGACATGCAAGGTTCCTCTATCAGTACTCTGTGGTACGTTTTACAGGGCGACTATAGTCCTGAGGATACAAGGAGTAGTCAATGAGCAATTGACCTTATAATAACCCAAGCGTTGGTTTGTATAGTGCTTTTAAGTCATTATCGGGTGGGCAATTGGCATGAAGCTCAGCTAAATCTACACCTGTTGGCAAGCGCAAACCAGTCGGGCACAGCTCTATTAAAGGTTCAAGTACAAAAGCCCTTAAGTGCATTTGATAATGTGGAACTATTAAACGCTCATGCCTAATTATCTGATCAGCAAAAAGTAATAAATCTAAGTCTAAGGTGCGTGGCCCCCAGCGTTCAGCTTTACGTAGGCGTCCTTGTTCTAATTCAATACTTTGCAACGCGTCCAGCAATGCTAAGGGCTCAAGCTCCGTTTCTATTTTAGCCACTGCATTTACAAAACGTGGTTGATCTTGTGGCCCGACAGGCGTGGTTGAATAAAAGGATGAGTAATCCAGTAAAGTTGTGCATGGAATATGGGCCAGTGCTTTTAATGCTTGGATTAATTGTTCTTCCGGCGTGGCTAAGTTACTTCCCATGCCAACATATGCAGTAGCCATATTAATTCTCAGTGTTGGTGTGAGTACGTGGTTTGCGTTGGCGTGGTGCGTGCTTGGTGCGTTTGCGTTTTGTACCCGATTGGTTAGCCACTTCTTTAATCATACTGCGCTTTTTTGCATCGTCAGCAAATTGATACTCTGTCCACCATTGACCTAAGCCCGTTGTTTGCTCACCCGCACTTTCTCGTAACAATAAGAAATCATAAGCAGCTCTAAAGCGAGGATGTGCGAGTAATACGTCTGCACGTTTGCCTTGGCGACGGGTTAAACGCTCTTGCAGGCTCCAAATCTCACGCATAGGAATACTAAAGCGTTTAGGAATAGCAGTGTGCTTTAGTTGGTTATGAAGTACCCAATGGCTGGCTTCTTGAGACGCTTCAAAGGCTGGAATGCCTTGATTTTGAATGTCTGTAGTACGTACAGGAACGCCTGGCCAAAGTAGGGCAGCAAATAAAAACGCAGGTGTTACGGGTTTATTGGCACTGATGCGTTCATCGGTATTTTTTAGTGCGCTGCGTACAATTTCACTGGCATATTGCGAGCCACTGGCAATAATGTGGGCTGTCTCTGGAAAAAGTGGAGCAAAGAGGTTGTATTCTTGGAGTAGCTCGTAGGTTTTAAGTGCTTTTCCATTCATAAACAACTTAAGCACTTCTTCATATAAGCGTGCAGCGGGAATGTCTTTAAGTAGGTGTGCTAACTGGCGAATAGGTTCAGCTGTTTTAGCTTCCAGCGTAAAACCTAATTTAGCGGCAAAGCGAATTGCACGCAGCATGCGTACAGGGTCTTCAAGGTAGCGTTGGCTTGGGTCGCCAATTAAGCGAATAAGCCCATCTTTGATATCTTGTACGCCTTGGGCATAGTCAATGATGTTGTGGCTACTGACATCGTAATATAAGGCGTTAATGGTAAAATCACGGCGTAATGCATCATCATCTAACGAGCCGTAAACATTATCACGTAAAATCCGACCTTTATCGTTGTGAGCTGAGCGGTCGTTATTTTTGCCTGTGTCGTCATGGCTGCCACGAAAAGTAGCGGTTTCAATAATTTCTCGCCCAAAATGAATATGCACTAGTTTAAAACGCCGTCCAATAATGCGCGAGTTACGAAATAGGCTGCTAATCTGTTCCGGCGTAGCACTAGTGGCAACGTCAAAATCTTTGGGGCGTAATCCTAATAACGAATCACGGACACAGCCACCTACCAAATAGGCTTGGAAGCCTGCTTCTTGTAGACGTTTAGCCACTTGCACCGAGTTGCGGCTGAAATACCCATTGTCAAGTTGATGAGTTTTAGCACTAATGAGCGTAGGCGCGCTAGCACCAACAGTATCATTGGAATCAGGAGCAAGGAATTTTCTAAACAGCTTTTTCAGCATGAGTAACTTCTAGTAAAAGGTAGATGGAGATACAGCAATCAGCTATGCAGTTGGGGTAGCTTTGGATTAGCAGGTATCTATTACGGAGATGGATTCTAGCACTTGAAGAGGATGAAATGAATGTGTAAAACGCACAGCTTTAGATATGAATAAGGGGAACCGAAGTTCCCCTTGTCAATTCATGCTGCTTTTTTATTGTTATTAGTTAGGCTATTTTTATTGTTATCGCCTAGGTTTCCAAATCTAGAAACCAAGAGTTAGCGTATTTCTTTGAATGCTGGCTAGTGATGTTTTCAGTTGCTTTGTGCTGCTTAACACAGTTTTGTTTTTCTTCACAACCTACTGTCACTATCCCTCTCCAAAAAAATCAGTTAACTGCGCCTCTCCTTTCTTATTGTTATTGTTGTTGAGCCGTTACGTATTATTCTTGTTATAGGGTACTGCTTGTTATTGTTGTTGTACTTGTATTAATGCAGAAGTCGTGCCAACTTTTTTATTCTCTTTTAAATCAATGGGTTATAAGTTTTCTTGGTTTTTGGTTACTTAGGGTTTTAAGAAAAGTGTTACCTATCTTCCCAGTAAGTGTTACCCAAAAAGCGAGCGTTGGTTACATTATTAAAGTGTTACCCTGTAGAAGCTAAGCGTGCGACAATGGTTTTTATTTTGAGACTGTTGCTTGTGTCTTCTTCTGTTTTTCACCCCCGCAATCGCCATCAAGGGCGTTATGATTTTGCTCAGCTGATTAAGGTTAGCCCTGAATTGGCGCGATTTATGATTACTAACCCTTATGGCAAAGTTAGCATTGATTTTGCAAATCCTCAGGCAGTTTTGGCTTTTAATAGGGCGTTACTTAAGGCGCTGTATCAATTACAGTTTTGGCAAATCCCAGAAGGTTATTTATGCCCACCTGTGCCAGGTAGGGCAGATTATGTGCATGCTGTGGCTGATATATTGGCAGCTGATGGTGTTGAGCTAAGTAGTCCCCAGCCGCAGCTTAAGCTATTAGATGTTGGCACAGGGGCAAATTGTATTTATCCATTATTGGCCCATTTGGATTATGGCTGGCAGGTGGTTGGAACAGATATTGACCCAATAGCGCTAAAATCAGCGAGTAAAAATGTGCAAAAGAATAATTTATATCAGCACATTGAGTTTAGGTTGCAAAAAGAGAGTAAGGCTTGCTTTAGTCATATCATTCAAGCGAACGAACGCTTTGTAATGACAATGTGTAACCCACCTTTTCATAGTAATGCGCAGGAAGCAGCCTCTGGTAGTAAACGTAAATGGAGTAACTTAGGGAAGTTAGATCCACAACGTAAGTTACCTACATTGAATTTTGGCGGAAAGAATAATGAGCTCTGGTGTGTTGGCGGTGAAGTGGCTTTTGTCAGACGTATGATCAAAGACAGCAAAGCTTTTGCGAACCAAGTGCTTTGGTTTAGCTGTTTATTATCTAAGCAAGACAATGTGCGTCAAGCCAAGCGCGCCTTAATGGATGTGCATGCTAGTGAGGTTAAAGTTGTGACTATGGCACAAGGGCAAAAGCAAAGCCGTTTTATCGCCTGGAGTTTCATGGATGCTCAGCAACGTAAACTATGGTTAAGTCAACTGTAGGCATAATAGGGGGAGCATGAAGGTGGCACTTGATTTTCATAATTTAACTACCCGTGAATGGTGCTTTTCATTAAATGATCAGTTACTTAGCCTATTAGAACCACTGTTTTTACAGTTGAAATATCGCACAGGCATAGTGCTTGATCCCTATGCTGATACAAGGTTAGGCCCTGACCATCAGCGAATATTGATTCAAGCTGTACAGCAATGGGTTGAACAAACTGATTTAAATAGAAATAAACAACAAACCTTAGCTTATATTGAGTTTTCTTGTTATTTGAAAGCTAGCAGTAGTCAAGAGATTAGCTTGATAGCTTATGGAGATTAGCCATCGGCTGCTTAAAAGACGTTAGGGGACTAGCAAAGAGTTATCTTGTGCAACGACTATGTGCTTAGTGTTTTTAGAATGGGAAGAAAATCGGAATAAACATTACAGTTGCCAACATTACAATAATGGTGAAGGGAACGCCTACTTTTAAAAAATCAGCAAATTGATAACGTCCAGGGCCCATAACTAAGGTATTAACGGGGGAGGAAATAGGCGTCATAAAGGCAGCGGAGGCTGCAATGGCAACCGTCATCGCAAAAGGCTCAACGGCAACGCCTAGAACTTTTGCTGTAGCAATAGCGATAGGTGCCATTAAAACAGCTGTAGCTGTATTAGAAATAAACAATCCTGTAATAGCTGTTGCGGCAAATAAGCCAGCCAAAATAATATGTGGTCCAGCGTCCCCCATTAATCGCATTAAACCATTAACAGCTAGATCAATACCGCCAGTTTTCTGGAGCGCTGTTGCGAAAGGTAGCATACCAACAATTAAAATTAAGCTTGGCCAGTTAATGCATTTATAAGCGCTATCAATACTGATACAGCGAAATTTTCCCATTAACAAACAACCAATTAAAGCTGCCATTACATTGGAAACTAAACCGCTGACCATCAAAATAACCATGACCATTAAGCTAAATAGAGCATGCGGTGCTTGGCTTAGGGCTGGTGCAACGTCATCCACCTCGGCGGGCAGACTCAACACCAAAAAGTCACGGCTTTTTCCTTGTAGGCGTCGAATATCTTCCCAGTAGCCTGCTACTAGTAAAGTATCTGAAGACTCTAGGGTTTCATCAATCAATAAGCCGTCAATAGCTTGTTGTTTGCGCTGTAAGCCGATGACATTAAGATGCCGTTTAGTACGAAAACCTAACTCTTGTATTGATTTTCCAATGAGTTTAGAAGAAGGGGGAATCATTACTTCAGCTAAGCCTAATTCACGGTGATGACTGCTGAAATAGCTTTCTTTAAAGCTCACAGGCTCTAAGCCGAGCTCATAGTAAGAGCCTAGTAGAGCGATAGCAGGGCTAACAATATCGACTAATAGTACATCGCCAGCGTAAAGTTCCGTATTTCCTGTTGCTGTAATGAGCTTTACACGAAATCGGCGTTGGCGCTCAATGGCAATAACATTGATGCCATATTGTTTGCGTAACTGCAGTTCGTTGAGCGCTTGCCCTGCAAGGCTTGAACCTGATTTTACACGTAAGCGTCGACTGCGCTCTTCTAAGTTATACTCACGAACAAGGTCTGAAATGTTGTAGCGTGTTTCTGCGTCACTATTGTTGTCTGTTCGGTCGAGCCATTTACGCACTACCAACATATACACAATGCCTAAACCCATAATAATGACGCCCATTGGTGCAAATGAGAAAAAGCTAAAGCCTGTTTCTCCAGAGCGTTGCAACTCGCTTTGTACGACCATGTTTGGAGGCGTGGCGACTAAAGTGAGCATGCCACTAATGAGTCCAGCAAAGCATAAAGGCATCATTAAACGAGATGGCGAAATTTTTAATTGTGTGGCAATACTTAATACAACAGGAATAAAAATAGCTACTACGCCAGTAGAACTCATTACTGAGCCTAGTGCGCCTACGGCCAGCATTAGCATCACTATTAAACGAATTTCACTCTGCCCAGAGTGCTTCATTAGCAGCTCGCCCATTTTGTTGGCGATTCCTGTACGCACTAAGCCATCACCGATCACAAATAATGCAGCAATAACGATCACGCTTTGGTCACTAAAACCGCGCAATGCTTCATCTACGCTGAGAACACCAGTTAATGGCAGTGCAACTACCATTAATAAAGCGACTACATCCATACGTGGCTTGTTGCGAATAAAGAATGTAATAGCGATAAGCAGTAGGGCTAACACCCAAAGTAAGGGGTAATTCATACAGTGAGCTCAAGAAATATTGCAGCAATTCTAGGTAATTACTTGGGATTTAGGTAGTACGCAGTGCTCAAAGCGCTGCAAAGTTGAATGTTGGATTTCATGATTAATTTTGTAGTGCTGTCGCTGCTGAATAACTTAGAGGAATAGCAAAACTGAAAAGCACAATGGCCGCTACTTTTTGTAAACGACGCTGATTAAACCAGCGTCCTTCACTGGATTTAAGTAAAGAACCTAGAAATATCCAAAAGCTAGCAATAGGGACTAGTAGCATAAGAAATAGCCCTGTATAAAGGCTGTAATGCGCCATGTCTTGCCATGTTTGTATAGGAAACACGACTGTAGCCAAAATTAATGCTTTAGGATTAAGTAGGGTGGCTAAGAATACCTCATGTTGGCGAATACCCTGTTGTAAGGCAAGGTGTGATTGAGAGCTACGCCAGAGTTTTAAAGCCAGATACAGAATATAAAAAGCACTCATTAATTGAATGATGGGAGGTAAGCTTGGAAAAAGCTGGGCCAGTGCACCTGTAAAATATCCCCAAAAGCTAATAGCGCTCAAATAGCCAAGAGCCTCAATAAAAATTAACGGACAAGCACGGCGCATGCCTAGTTGAGCACCAGCCGATGCCAGTAACGTATTGGTTGGTCCAGGTGTTAACAGAATAGTTAAGACCACTGCGAGAAAAATGGGGATCAATAGAGGTACTCGCCTTATGATGAGCAAAACCTGAGTCTAACAAAAAAAAACAGTGAAAAAGAACCTACTCACTGTAATTTTAGGAGTGTTATGAGCAATTTTGCCCAGCAACTTATAGATTGTTTACTCGATGGTCCTAAAAGTAGGCAGCGAGCACAGCAACTTATTTTACGCTTATCACTAAATAATGATGCACAACAGAAGACGCTATTAAAGGCCGGTTATTGGCAGGATCCCTTGGCCTTATATGCTGTACTTAGGCTTATTGAGTCAGAAATAGACCCCGCTTTTGCAGAGCGTTTGTATGATTATTTCTTCGTGCAGAATGCCGCTTATATAAAGGATCAGCATTCAGAGGCGTATTGCTGTGTAATTGAAGTGCTAGCAAAGAAAAAGCATGCGGCTATGAAAACTTTTTTATGTAACCTCATATTTGAAGAAGTAGATACAGATGCGGATTACGCGATTTATCAAACCAGTGTGTTAGCCTTGCTTCACTTTGACTTATTAAGCCACCAACAATCTATTGAAAGTAAGTTACAGCTTTGTTTAGGTAAGCATTTATTTGATGAATACATACCTGTGTTGGTTTGTAAGCTTCCCTTACAAAAACAAGCGGCGTGGTTAGATAAACTATGGGAGCTAGGTGAGCTCTGTTCAACCGATAGTAATGGCGGCATTATTTATGCATTTGGTTTAACAGGTGAGTTGGGTAGAAGCTATTTGCAGCGCTTGCTATTTTCTCCAAGCTGGGAAGCAGTAGATTGGGGAACAGGTAGTGTTTGGGCAACCTATCAAGCTTTGAAAGCGCAGGGTATATCTTTGCTTGAGGTTTGGCAGAGCGCATTAAAGGAAGAGGATCTAGCCTTCTCTATTTACCAAGTACTTAAGCTGATTAAGTTTTATTTAAATACGGATGATAGCTTTGCTATTTCTAAGCAATTACCGTTATTTGAAATGCTAGAAACTAACCAAACATTAATAGAAAACCTAGGCGAGCTTGAGCTGTATAACGAAATTATGTTGGAGTTTGATGAATTGCTTCACTTAGAAAGAGTACTTAATTAGTTACTCAAGCACTGTTTTAGTGCTTGAGTAACTGAAAGGTTACAATTTTGATTTTTTAAAGTTTAACAACAGGGATAGCGCTAAAATAATCAAGGTAACAGGTGCTGCATAATAAAGCACTGCGCTAGAGAATTGATCCATATAAGCAAAATTTTGGCTGCCTAAAATAATATAAGCTGTATAAATAATGTAATACAGGATAAATAGCCAACCTTCCCAACGGCTAACTTTAAAGCTGGTGAAGAAAATTGGCAGGCAGGCAACAGCAACTATCATCATAATTGGAAAATCAAACGTAATAGCTTGTTTTGAAATCTCAATGGCTTGTGGCGAAACTAACCCCGCTAGGCCTAATACCGCTAATAAGTTAAATAGGTTGCTACCTACAATATTACCTACTGCAATATCACGCTGGCCTTTCATCGCTGCGATGACGGAAGTTGCTAGCTCAGGTAATGATGTACCTATAGCGACAATAGTTAAGCCAATCACCAACTCAGATAAGCCTAATAATGTCGCTAAACTGACCGCGCCTTTCACCAGTAAATCAGATCCAGCTACGAGCATCACTAAGCCAACTATAATTAAGGCAATGTTCTTGGCTGTGGTTTTTGCTGAATTAGGCTCGTTATCTGCAGTGTATTCATCATCGACTTCAATGGCCTCGCCTTTATTACGCTTACGAATACTGTCGAAAATAAGATAGCCTGTGTAGGCTAAAATAGCGGCGAATAAAATCAAGCCATCTGCGCGAGAATAGCTGCCATCAATAGCCAGCGCCCAAGCTAATGCGCTGGCTGCAATCATAATAGGCACATCAATGGTGACTAAACGGCGGGTAACTACTAAAGGCGTGATAACCGCCGATAAACCCAAAATTAATAGAACATTCAAGATGTTACTACCAACAACGTTGCCTATGGCGATATCGCCTTGGCCATTGATTGCAGATTGAGTACTAACCGCCATTTCAGGTGCGCTAGTACCAAAGGCAACAATAGTTAAGCCAATAATTAACGGTGAGATACCAAAGCCAGCAGCGAGGCGAGCCGCGCCACGCACCAAGAGTTCAGCCCCTATAACCAGTAATATAAAGCCTGCTATAAGGTATAGGGCAATTTCCATAATGATCTCCGAGCCAAAGAAGGCAAAACAAAACTGAGTATATTTTAGTCGCTATAAGGAGGAAAGCTAGCAACTTATGTGTTGTTCTAGCGCTATGTATCAGTAGTCTGAATTAGCCCAAAAAATTTAATAGGCTTAGATTAAGCCTGTATTAGTGGATAATAGGTTAGCTATTTTTAAGATTGAACCAGTCCTGCTGCGATAGACGATACAGACAATGACGTACTAATGGGTGTTGCGGATCAAGCAGAGGGTGATCAAAGTCATTATTAAAATCACGCTGCATACCTAGGCGTCGCATAACCGCTTGTGAGGGCAGATTAGTCAAAGTAGTAAAAGCAATGATTTCATCAAGATGAAGCTCATTAAAGCCAAAGCCTAATGCTGCTTGAGCTGCTTCTGTGGCATAGCCTTTACCTTGAAACTCAGGTAGTAATCGCCAGCCCACTTCAACACAAGGTGAAACAGGCAGTTGATAATCTGGAGCATGCAAACCAACGCAACCAATAAATTGGCCAGAAAGTACTTCTTCAACAGCCCAAAACCCCCAGCCGCGTTGATTAATTAAATCTCGGCAACGATTAGCTAGATGATCGCTTTCTTCACGCGCTAGAGGTGCAGGGAAAAAACGCATGTTATTGGCATCTGCATTTAAGCGAGCGAAGGCGTCATAGTCAGAATCTTGCCACTGGCGTAAGAGTAGGTTTGAGGTGGTTATTTGCTGGGTTTTCATCAGATTATTCGTTATGTGGAAAGTTGGAGAAACTAGCTATTACACTTGCGTTGTAAGTTATTTTACTTTCGTTAATGCTTAGGATACCGCGTTGTGATAGCTGATTAACTAGCTTATCTGCGCTGCTTTCATCATATTTTAATTGGCTTTTCATGCTATTGCGTAATCCTTCTTTGCGTACGGGGCGCCCTTTAGGATATTTCTGCAAGAATTGGCAATACTTAATAAAGTCTTCTGAAACCTGTGTTGGGTTTACGGGTATGCGCTTGCTATTACCCACACGCTGAGCACGGCGTCCTTGATCTCTCAGTAAGTGCACTACATGGTCCATATCGCTGTCGTTTGAGACAATCGTAAATTGAGTATCGGCAGGGCATTCTTGAATCAGCATGCCGCTATAGAACGCAATACCAAAATCAGCGGAGTTTTTGCCTGATTCCGCCATTTTATAAATACGTAGCCGTTTCTCATTGATAACCTTATTCAAAGGTATTAGCCAATCAAGAGGAATACGTGCATGTGATTGAGCGTAACAAATAACCACAATAGGGTACTGATCTAAACTGTTTTTTAGGTCATGTATTTGGCTAGGACAATTTTCTAAGTCAATAATTAAAACTTTATGTAAGCCTGGTGCGGCTAAGCTTTGATTGGCATAGCTAAGCTGCTCCATAGGGCGTTCTTTCTACTTTAGAATTTGAATTTTAACTGGACCTATTCCTGCACGGCGTAAGCCAATTTTCTCAGCAGCCGCACGTGATAGGTCAATAATACGTTTTCCGCTATAAGGTCCGCGATCATTAATACGTACAATTACAGTACGCTGATTGCGCATATTTGTCACTTTTACATAGGTGCCAAAAGGTAGGCTAGGATGTGCTGCAGTTAGCTTTTTTGGATCAAAAGGTTCGCCGCTTGCGGTGGGGCGGTTTTTTAAATTATCACCATACCATGAGGCAATGCCTTGCTGGCTGCGAATTTTAGGATCAACTGAGTAGCTTGCGTGAGCAAGGTGGGAACAGATAAAAAACGATAAGACAACTAATAAACGAAGCGCTTTCATCTACATCTCTTAATTAATAGCAATAACGCCAGAAGAGTCTGGCGTTATTGGAGGATCAATTAATCTAACTTTTTCTTTAAAAGTTCATTAACTTGCTGAGGGTTAGCCTTGCCTTTAGAGGCTCGCATGGCTTGACCAACAAAGAAACCAAACATTTTGGCGCGTTTATCCGGCTCGCTGGCTTTGTATTGCTCAACCTGTTCGGCATTGGCGGCTAATACTTCATCTAGCATTTTTTCAATGGCGCCAGTGTCTGTTACTTGTTTTAGTCCACGTTTTTCAATAACTTGGTCAGCATCGCCTTCACCTTCGGCCATGGCTTCAAATACCATCTTAGCAATCTTGCCAGAAATAGTATTATCTTGAATGCGCGCCAACATACCAGCTAGTTGTTGAGCAGATACAGGCGATTGGCTGATTTCTAGATTGTTTTTGTTTAACAAACTTGAAAGCTCGCCCATCACCCAGTTAGCGGCTAATTTAGCATCGCCACACAGTTGCTCTACCTGTTCAAAGTAGTCTGCCATTTCACGGCTGGCTGAAAGTACGTCAGCATCGTACGCAGATAAGCCAAACTCAGATTGGAAGCGCTCACGTTTTTGCGTTGGTAGTTCAGGTAACTGTGCTTTTAACCTGTCTAAATAACTGCGCTCAATCACTACAGGTAACAAGTCTGGGCAAGGAAAATAACGGTAATCGTTGGCTTCTTCTTTGCTGCGCATCGAACGTGTTTCATCTTTATTAGGATCATAAAGACGGGTTTCTTGCACGACTTCTCCACCATCTTCAATTAAGTCAATTTGGCGTTGAATTTCGTGATTAATGGCACGTTCAATAAAACGGAATGAGTTTACGTTTTTAATTTCAGCGCGTGTACCAAACTGCTCTTGCCCTTTGGGGCGAATAGAGACGTTGCAGTCGCAGCGTAGAGAACCTTCGGCCATGTTGCCATCACAAATACCTAAGTAGCGAACTAACGCATGAATGGCTTTAACATAGGCAACGGCTTCTTTCGCACTACGAATATCTGGCTCAGAAACAATTTCTAGCAAGGGCGTGCCAGCACGGTTAAGGTCGATGCCAGACATACCGCTAAAATCTTCATGCAAGCTTTTGCCAGCATCTTCTTCAAGATGTGCGCGTGTAATGCCGATACGCTTCACAGTGCCATCTTCTAGCGTAATATCTAAATAGCCTTTACCCACAATAGGGTGATCCATCTGGCTAGTTTGGTAACCTTTTGGAAGGTCAGGATAAAAGTAGTTTTTACGGGCAAAAATATTTTGCTCGCCAATTTCAGCGTTAACAGCTAAACCAAACATACAGGCCATGCGCACGGCTTCTTGGTTAAGCACAGGCAAGGTGCCTGGCATAGCTAAGTCAACTAAGCT
Organism: Pseudomonas sp. F1_0610; assembly: GCF_047470865.1. Classification (NCBI taxonomy): domain Bacteria; kingdom Pseudomonadati; phylum Pseudomonadota; class Gammaproteobacteria; order Pseudomonadales; family Pseudomonadaceae; genus Pseudomonas; species Pseudomonas sp. F1_0610. The sequence continues at coordinate 40,745 of NZ_JAZDRH010000004.1, read as the reverse complement.
GGCTTGGGTGTTTGGTTGTGCGCCGAATGTAGTGGCACTACCAGAGAATATTTTACTGTTGGTTGCGAGCTGTGCGTGGATTTCCAGCCCGATCACTGTTTCCCATTGCATGTGAGTCGTCCTCAAAATCCTGCTGGCGCGCTTTTGTGCCAGTCAGTTGCTTGTTGATATTGGTGAGCGATATTGAGTAAGCGTGCCTCTTGGAAGTAATTACCTAATAGTTGCACACCAACCGGCAGTCCTTCGACAAAACCCGCTGGCATAGACAATCCAGGAATGCCTGCGAGGTTGGCGGTTACGGTATAGATGTCTTCTAAATAAGCGGATACAGGATCGTTATTTTTAGCACCTAATTTCCATGCAAGGTTAGGTGTGGTTGGGCCAAGGATTACATCAACTTCATTAAAGGCAGCAACGAAATCATTTTTGATTAAGCGACGAACACGCTGTGCTTTCATATAGTAAGCATCATAGTAACCTGCAGATAGCGCATAGGTGCCAATCATGATACGGCGCTGTACTTCTTCACCAAAGCCTTCTGCGCGGCTGCGCTTGTAAAGGTCTTCAAGGTTTTTGGGCTCCTCACAGCGATGACCATAACGCACACCATCAAAACGTGAGAGGTTGGTTGAGGCTTCAGCGGGTGCGATAACATAGTAAGCAGGTACAGCATGTTGCAGGTTCGGTAAGCTAATTTCTTTAACCGTAGCGCCCAGCTTTTTAAGTTGCTCAACAGCTTGCATGACAAGCTCAGCAATACGGCTATCCAAACCTGCACTAAAGTATTCTTTAGGTAAGCCAATACGTAGGCCCGCTAAAGGTTGGTTTAGATTAGCGCTGTAATTGTCAACCACATGTTCAACACAGGTTGAATCTTTTGTGTCAAAGCCAGCCATCGCCTGCAGCATCAGCGCACAGTCTTCGGCGGTGTGGGCTAATACGCCAGCTTGGTCAAAGCTTGAAGCATAAGCAATCATACCCCAGCGTGAAATACGGCCATAAGTAGGTTTTAAACCTGTTAGACCAGTGAACGCCGCAGGCTGGCGTACAGAGCCACCACTATCACTTCCGGTAGCCGCAGGAATTAGGCGTGCAGCAACAGCAGTAGCACTTCCACCCGATGAACCGCCTGGGACAAGATCTAAGTTCCATGGATTTTTTACAGCACCATAAAAACTGGTTTCGTTAGAGCCGCCCATGGCGAACTCATCCATATTTAATTTACCTAGACTAACAACACCTGCTTCAGCTAGTTTGCTAACCACTGTTGCATCATAAGGTGCGATAAAGTTATCTAGCATTTTAGATGCGCAGCTGGTGCGGATGCCTTGGGTGCAGAACAGGTCTTTGTGGGCAATAGGAGCTCCCAGCAGTGGGCTGGTATCCCCTTGAGCGCGCCGCTCATCAGCTACTTTGGCTTGAGCCAATGCACTTTCTTCAGTCACTGTGATAAAGCTATTTAGCTGCGGATCAAGTTGTTTGATACGCGTTAATAAGTGCTTGGTAAGTTCTTGCGCAGAAAATTCTTTAGCGGCCAGTGCGCGATTAATATCGGCCAGTGTTAATTGATGCATGCTCAGTCTATCCCTTATTCGATGACTTTAGGCACAAGGTAAAGACCTTCTGCCACTGCTGGCGCAATGGCTTGATAATCGTCGCGGTGGTTTTCTTCCGTTACTTCATCAGCGCGTAAGCGTTGGGTAGCTTCTAATGGGTGGTAAAGCGGTGTTACGTTTTCAGTATCAACAGCTTGCATAGCATTAACTAGCCCTAAAATGCTGTTAAGTGCCTGTGTTGTTTGTGGAATTTGTGCTTCATCAAGACCTAGGCGGGCAAGATGCGCTATTTTTTCCACGTCGGAGCGTTCAAGCGCCATGGGGGTATCTCCTAAGTGCACGATAACTTGTGTTTGACCGTAAAAGTGGGAACAGATTCTACAGATAGCGGTCAATCATAACATTATTCGTTTTTTATCGGAAAAGTGTGCAATCTAACATATAGAGTTGTTGCTCTAAAGCACGTTGATTGTTAGAGTTTTCCACATTATTAGTACGCGCTGTTTAAATGGCGCATTATTTAGGTCAAGTCATCCATGTTTAAGAAGTTACGCGGTATTTTTTCCAGTGATCTTTCCATCGATCTTGGAACAGCAAACACCCTTATTTATGTTCGTGATCACGGCATTATTTTAGACGAACCATCAGTTGTTGCTATCCGGACGCGCGGTAACCAAAAAAGCGTTGTTGCAGTAGGTACAGATGCAAAACGTATGTTGGGACGTACGCCGGGTAATATTACAGCTATTCGCCCAATGAAAGACGGTGTGATTGCTGACTTTAATGTGTGTGAAAAAATGCTGCAGTACTTCATCAAAAAAGTACATGAAGGCCGCCTACTTTCTCCAAGCCCTCGCGTTTTAATCTGTGTCCCTTGTAAATCAACACAGGTAGAGCGCCGTGCTATTCACGACTCAGCATTAGGTGCAGGTGCTCGTGAAGTGTATTTAATTGAAGAACCAATGGCAGCAGCAATAGGAGCTGGCCTACCTGTTGATGAAGCACGCGGTTCTATGGTGGTTGATATTGGCGGTGGCACTACAGAAATTGCGCTTATTTCATTAAATGGCGTTGTTTATTCGGAATCAGTACGTGTTGGTGGCGACCGCTTTGACGAAGCTATTATTACCTACGTACGCCGTAATTATGGCAGTTTGATTGGTGAGTCTACCGCTGAACGTATTAAACAAGAGATTGGCTCGGCCTATCCAAGTGACGAAATCCTAGAATTTGATGTGCGTGGCCGTAATCTATCAGAAGGCGTACCACGCAGTTTCACATTGAATTCAGAAGAAGTACTAGAAGCCTTGCAAGAGTCCTTAGCACAAATTGTACAAGCCGTTAAAAGTGCACTTGAGCAGTCTCCACCTGAGCTGGCCTCTGATATTGCTGAGCGCGGTTTAGTATTAACAGGCGGCGGTGCTTTGTTACGTGATATGGATAAATTGTTAGCGCAAGAAACAGGGTTGCCTGTTATTGTTGCTGAAAATCCTAAGACCTGTGTGGCGTTAGGTGGCGGTCGAGCGTTAGAAATGATCGACAAAAACACCATGGATTTACTCTCAACCAGTGAATAATTTATGTCGCTTTAATACATAATGTTATAAATAGGTTGATTGTACGAAAGCTACGTCTGATGCCGTAGCTTTCTGCTTTAGAGGATATTTCTATTAAACTATTATTTTCCAAACGACCCGCTCTAGGCGCACGCATGCTAGTGCTAGGGTTGCTTTCGGCAGTGTTAATGATAGTCGATGCAAACTATGAATTGCTTAAGCCTGTGCGTAGCCAGTTTGGTGCATTATTAACGCCTTTATATAGCTTAGGCGAGCTTCCTGCTCAGTTATGGAATAGTGCCACTGAACAATTCACTAGCCGCAATGATTTAATTAAAGAAAATGAGCGCTTACGTGCAGAATCGTTATTAATGGCGCGTCGCCTGCAAAAACTAGCAACCTTAACTGAACAAAATGTACGCTTGCGTGAGCTACTTAATTCCTCAGCCGTATTGGATGAGGATGTACTGGTTACTGAGTTAATAGGCATAGATCCAGATCCTTATTCGCAACGTATTTTGATTGATAAAGGTAGCCAAGATGGCGTATACGTTGGCCAGCCAGTATTGGAGTCGCGCGGTTTGGCAGGACAAGTTATTGAAGTTATGCCTTATAGCGCGAGGGTGTTACTTATCACAGATCCTAGTCACGGTGTGCCTGTACAAGTAAACCGTAATGGCTTGCGTACGATTGCTGTTGGTACTAGTGATCAAGAAAGTATGGATTTACGTCATGTCTCTAATAATGCTGATATTAAAGAAGGTGACTTGTTAGTTACTTCTGGTATGGGGCAGCGTTTTCCAGCGGGTTATCCTGTTGCCATTGTGACCCATGTAGAGCCAAGTAGTAGTCAGCCATTTGCACAAATTGCAGCGAAACCAACTGCTGCTTTGTCTCGAACTCGTTTTTTTATGTTGGTTTTTAACAAACAAGATGCTATCGACTTGCGTAAAGAGCAGCTGGAGCAGGTTGAAGATAATGAGCGTGCGGTTGAGCAGGCGAGTGAGGTCCTACAGGGCATAGAAAAGCCTAAAGCAAGTGAGGCTAATCCATGAGTCGTATGCCATTAAATAATCTATGGGCACTGATTATTGTGAGTTTAACCATTGCTTTGGTGCTCTCAGTTGCACCTATACCTGTGTTTTTAGAAACTGCTCGACCACTTTGGGTGCCACTCTTTCTAACCTATTGGGTACTGATTGTTCCCGATCGTGTTGGATTAACCACTGCTTGGGTATGTGGTTTATTACAAGATATTCTGTCTTATACTTTTTTAGGACAGCATGCGCTTATCTATAGCGTAATGATTTTTTTTGTAGTGTTTGTTCACCGTAGATTCAGCATGTTTCCTGTTTGGCAGCAAGCGGCCGCCTTGTTTGTTTTTTATGTGTTAGGCCTGTTACTGCAACTATGGCTGATGGCTTTAGGTGGGCAGCGTATTCCTGCACTGTCGTTTTTGCTACCTGCTTTGGTAAGTAGTCTCTTATGGCCATGGTTATTCTTTTTAATGCGGCCCTTGACCAAGCGTTTAACTGTCTCTAGTGAAGATTAAAGAAGGAAAACGCATGCCATTGTTCTTAGCGTCAACCTCGCCACGTCGTGCTGATTTACTCAAGCAAATTGCTCAAACTTTTACTCAAACAGAAGTAACGATTGATGAAACGCCATATCAGCATGAAAACGCTCTGCATTATGTTGAACGCATGGCGCAAGAAAAAGCGAAGCAAGGCTTTATTCAGTTAGAACAGCAACAGGCCTATGTGCTAAGTGCAGATACTATTATAGAGCTTGATGGTGAAATTTTAGGCAAACCAAAAGACCAAGCAGATTCTTTTTCTATGCTAAAACGCTTATCGAATCGATCGCATTGGGTGCACACTGCCATTTGTCTAGTAAGTCAGGATGTGCAGCAAAGCTGTGTGGTAAGCAGCAAAGTCGAATTTAGAGCATTAACCGATGAAGAAATTAAGCTATATTGGCAGACAGGTGAGCCTTGTGATAAAGCCGGTAGCTATGCCATTCAAGGCTTAGCAGGTTCTTTTGTGCAGCGCATTGATGGCAGTTATTCAGCCATTGTTGGTTTGCCTTTAGCTGAAACGCTTTTAATGTTGCGCCAACAGGCTTTGTGAGATGCTGTAAGCATAGAAATTTTCTTAAGTTTTTATTCTTATATCTTTTTGCGGTGGATAGTTCATGAGTGAAGAAATCTTAATCAACATTACCCCGATGGAATCACGAGTGGCGATGGTTGAAAATGGAGTTCTACAAGAAGTTCATGTTGAGCGCACACTGCGTCGTGGCATTGTTGGGAATATCTATAAAGGGCGCGTAGTGCGCGTATTGCCGGGTATGCAAGCAGCCTTTGTGGACATTGGCCTTGATCGTGCCGCCTTTATCCATGCCTCAGAAGTTATTCCAGCTGAAGGTGCTAGCTCTGATTCAATTAGTAACCTTGTGCATGAAGGCCAAGCATTGGTTGTGCAAGTCACCAAAGATCCTATAGGTTCTAAAGGCGCACGACTAACGACCCATCTTTCTATTCCTTCACGTTATTTGGTCTATATGCCCAGTAACGACCATGTAGGTATTTCCTTACGCATTGAAGACGAAACCGAGCGTGAGCGTTTAAAACAGCTAATTAATGATTGTTTAGCCAGCGAACTGCCTGAGCAAAAAGGTGGCTTTATTCTACGAACGGCGGCAGAAGGTGCTGGGCAAGCCGAAGTGATGGCGGATATTCGCTATGTTCGTCGTTTATGGGCGCAGGTCGCTAAGTTAATGGAGAAAAATACTTGCCCTGCCTTGATCTATGAAGACCTTTCCCTTGCCATGCGCACACTACGTGATTTTGTTAGTGATAACACGGAAAAAGTACGTATAGATTCACGTGAAACCTACCAAAAAGCGCAGCAATTTGTAGCTGAATTAATGCCTGAAATTTCGCACATGCTTGAACATTATCCAGGCGAACGCCCATTGTTTGATTTATACAGTGTTGAGTCAGAAATACATAAGGCACTAGAGCGTAAAGTGCTGCTTAAATCTGGTGGTTATTTGGTAATTGACCAAACCGAAGCTATGACCACTATTGATGTGAATACAGGCGGCTTTGTTGGTCATCGTACGTTAGAAGAAACTATATTTAAAACCAACTTAGAAGCGGCTAATGCGATTGCGCGTCAATTACGTTTACGCAATTTAGGAGGCATCATTATCATCGACTTTATAGACATGGTCGATGAGGAGCATCAGCGCCAAGTATTGCGTCTGTTAGAGCGTCAACTAGAGCGCGATCATGCTAAAAACAATATTATTGGCATTACTGAACTAGGTTTAGTGCAGATGACGCGTAAGCGTACCCGTGAAAGTCTGATGCAAATTTTGTGTGAACCTTGCAGTGCATGTGCTGGACGTGGCGCATTACGCACAGCAGAAACAGTATGCTACGAGATTTTTCGGGAGATTTTGCGTGAAGCCCGAGCTTTTCAAGCAGAAGGCTATATGGTGCTAGCTAACCAAAATGTAGTTGACCGATTATTAGATGAGGAATCTGGTAATGTGGCTGATTTAGAATCCTTTATTGGTCGTCCTATTAAATTCCAAGTAGAAAGTTTGTATTCGCAAGAACAATACGATGTTGTTCTCCTATGAGATAACTATGGATGAAAAATCTCTTAACTTACATAAGTAAAATCAGTTACCTCCTGATTGGTGCAGCCCTGATATTGGCTGCGCTTTATGTAAGTATAGGGCGTGTAGTTATTCCTATGGCAGGGGAATACTCTCTAGAACTAGAGCAGTTTTTGCGTGAACGATTAAAGCAAGAGGTTAAAGTTGAGCGTCTTGAAGGCCAATGGCATATTTTTTCGCCTGTTTTTGTTGCCCATAATGTACATATAGGAAACGCTGATAGTGGAGTACATGTGCAGCGCTTAGCGTTAAAAATTAACTTATTAAGTAGTTTACTAGGCGCTGATTTAAACATAGAAAGTATTTTGCTCGATGGCGCTGATTTTCAGCTAGTACAGCAGCAAGGGCAGTGGCAGTTATTAGGGGTTAGTGCTCCAGAAGAAAGTACCAATGGCACAATAGATATACAAAAGCTGCTTAATTATTTGCAGAGTATCAAACAGCTTTACCTCGTTAATAGCCGAGCTGTAATGATGGCTGAAGATGCTCTGCCTTTATCCCTTACCTATATCAACCTTTCTTTAGATAACTCGGCCTTTAAGCAGCAGCTAAAAGGGCGCGTGAATTTTGCTGATGGAGAAAAGCTACAGTTGTCTCTTACGGGACAGCTAGATACAGAAAATTGGCGTAACAGTCGTTTTTCATCGTATGCCAGCCTGCCTAAAAGCCAATGGAGTCGTTTTATATCGCCAGCGCAGTTACAGGCTATTGGCATAGAGTCTGTGCATGCAGGTGTTGAGGTATGGTATGAACAAGCTGGTCAGAATCAGGGTAAGGGTGCCATTAAGTTTAATGCAGATAATATTGTGCTCAATAATACAGGTCGTTCAGTAGAGCTTAGCCACGTAAATCTCACTGGTTTTTATCGTGACAAAGAACAGTTGCGCACACTACATATCAGCCCTTTAGATTTTCAATTAGATGGCCAAAAATTAGCTGAGCCTCTCAATTTTTTGCTGAGTTATCAGCCTAAAACAGCCACATCTGAGCATGGCTTGCAGCTTATAAGCCAGCATTTGGTGGTTGATGATCTTTCGTACATGTTACAAAAACTCGCACCTTTGCCGGAAAAAGGACGAGACGTTATTGCTATTTTAGATGCAAAAGGCGTTATTAAAGACGCTAAGGCCACATGGTATTTTGATCGTGAAGGCAAAGAGCGCTTGCGCTATTTTATTCGACCCGTACAGTTAAATTATCAAGCATGGCAAGGTTCCCCTGCCTTAACTGGAATAAATGGCACTATTGAAGGTGATTTACTCAGTGGTGAACTAAATGCACAAGCTGAACAACCAGTAAGTTTGCATTTAGATCAGCTGTTTCCTAAACCTTGGGTGTACGACAAAGGCAATGTGCAGTTTAAATGGGATGTAACAGACGAAGGGGTACATCTGCAAGCGCCTGTGATTGATATGCAAGGGGCTATTGGACAACTACAAGGCAACTTAGACATCAAGCTCTATCATGCGCCAGATGTAAAAGACACCATGGACTTAACCATTAATATCTATAATGGTGATGCAGCCTACACTGAAAACTACCTACCTACCCGAGCACCGCATTTTAACAAAGACACGGCAAACTGGCTGACCAATGCAATTAAAGAAGGTTTCGTACGTCAAGGGTATTATAAATATAAAGGTCATTTGGTACCTGAAGAAAACGATCCTTCTGGTAGCTATCTATTCTTTGATGTTAGCAATGCTGTGATGGATTATCAGCCAGGTTGGCCCACTATTAGTGAAGCACAAGCGCAAGTGTATATTTCTCCTGGACAAGTGCGTGTTGAACATATTAACGGCAAAATTTTAGACACCCAAGTGAGTGATGCGCATGTTCAAGTAAGCTTTGCCGATTCGCTCAGCCAGCTAACAGTCTATGCGCCTATGCTGTCTAATGTGAATGATATCTTAACTATATTACGTAGTGCACCATTGCCCGTTAACCAAGAGCATTTTAAAGATTGGGATGGGGCTGGTATCGTACCAGCTCAGCTTGATTTAAAAATGCCATTAGATGATCCAGATAAAATTAAAGTAAAAGTAGCCTTTCAGCCGCGCTTAATTAGTCTACAAATGCAAGCTTATGACCTGTCATTGAGCCAGCTAAGAGGTGATTTTATTTTTGATAGTGATAAAGGCATTGCTGGTAAAAACGTACAGGGCCGTTTTTTGCATAATGATTTTACAGGACAGGTTCTAGCTACTGGCAAAAATGGCAAGCTGGCATCCAGTATCCAAGTGACTGGTGTTATGCCGGTAAATAGCTTGCAAACTTGGCTTGGAGTGAAACAGCCACTACCTGTTAAGGGGAAAATTCCTTACCAACTGCGCTTAAACTTAGATGCTAATCGCGTACAGTTGCAATTAAACTCATCATTACAAGGTATGGCTAGTGAGCTGCCCCTGCCTTTTGCCAAAACCGCGCGGGAAGTAGCGCCGTTAGCTTTAACTTTTGACTTAGGAAACCCTAGCAAAACACTAAAAGTAAACTACAAAGATCAGCTATTGAATGGTTATTTCGTAGCGCCTAATGGCGATTGGGCGCAGTTACAAGGCAATGTGCGTCTGGCTGACGGTATCGCCCAGCGGCCAACACGTGCTGGTATTTACGCTGTAGGTAAGATGACGGATTTTGATTTAGGCGCTTGGCAAGAGGTTTTAGAGCAACTACAAACAGATGACCTTAGCCAAACCAGCCTATTAAAAGAATTAGATGTAGTTATTGCCAAGCTAAAGGCCTTCGATCGTACCTTTACTGATATTTTTGTACAGGCTACAGCGCAACCTAAAGGCTTTAATATTGCTCTAAAATCACTGGATGTGGTGGGTGATGTAAAAATTAGGCAAAAATCACCTATTGATATAAAACTAGCGAGTTATCATGTAAGTAAAGATCCAGCAAGAGTCACAAATGATCCTTTAATAAACACTGACCCAAAAACTATACCAGCCTTTAATCTGGCGATTGATAAATTATATTTAGCAGATAACAGTATAATTAGCGATATTTCACTCAAGGCAAGGCCAACTAAAACAGGTATTAAAGTTACAGACCTAGCTGTCAATTTAAAGGGCTTATTATTATCAGGAGCCATTACTTGGGATGGTAGGGCTAAAAAAGCAAAAACACAGTTCTCAGGAACCCTGTCAGGCGCTAATGTGGGAGATATCCTCAAACGTTGGGGTTATGTTGACTCCTTAACCAGTGAAGGTTTTAGTGTAGCTATTACAGGTAATTGGCCAGGCTCCCCTCAAGACTTCGCATTAGAAAATTTTTCAGGTGTGGTCGATGCAAAGTTTAGCAATGGCATATTAAAGCGTGTTGAAGGTAGCGCCCAAGCGTTGCGTATTTTTGGTTTATTAAACTTTGATTCTATAGGGCGGCGTTTACGGCTAGATTTTCGTGATATTTTCGGTAAAGGCCTAGCATATGATAAAGCCAAGTTATCCTTACAGGCGCAGTATGGCGTTTATACGACACGCCAAGCTACACATATTAGTGGCCCCTCTAGCGACTTAACCTTGGCTGGCAGCATTAATTTACATACACAGCAGATAAATGGGCGGCTAGGTGTGACCTTGCCGGTATCTAACAACCTATCTATTGCCGCTATCATTGCCGGCGCTCCGGCTGTAGGGGGCGCTATTTTTGTGGTAGACAAGCTCATAGGCGATAAACTAGGTCGTGTAGCTACTGTTAATTACAGCATTAAAGGTAATTGGGATAATCCAGATATTAAGCCCGAGTTATTGGAAAAAGAGAAAAAATAGAGCAATGCAAGTCAAACAAGTCCTACCAGAGCAAGCGCCTATTGAGTTGTTGCTTATCGCAGACCCTAATTTAGAGAAGGTACAAGGCTATTTAGCGAAAAGTCTTTGCTGGGTAGTTGAGGAAAACCAGCAATGTTTAGGTGTAGCTGCAGCCTTACCTATTGCTGAGCATACCTATGAATTAATGAATATTGCGATCGCGGAAAACCAGCAACAAAAAGGCATAGGTGCTTTATTGCTAAAAGCTGTTATTGCGGATATTAAAGCGTTAGGAGCAACTGAGCTTGAGCTAGGTACAGGTACTTTTGGCCATCAACTAAGCTTTTATCAGCGCCATGGTTTTCGCGTTGATAGAATAGAAAAGAACTTTTTTCTAGATAACTATCCAGAGCCTATTTGGGAAAATGGAATTCAGCACCAAGATATGTTGCGCTTGGTGCTTCGTTTTAATTAGTTGCGCTGTAATAACTGCTTAGCATGTGCCAAAGACTCATCTGTTAACTCAATGCCACCAAGCATACGCGCTATTTCTTCTACGCGTTGCTCGTCAGTAAGCTGGCTAACAGCAGTACTGGTAGAGTTTTTCTCTCTTTTCTTATGTACAAATAAGTGCTGATGACCTTGAGCGGCAACTTGAGGTAGATGGGTTACAGTTAATACTTGCCCGCGCTCCCCTAATTGGCGTAATAGTTGGCCAACAATTTCAGCCGTAGGGCCACCAATACCCACATCCACCTCATCAAATACAAGGCTGGGAATCCGTGAGGTTTGAGCTGTAATAACTTGAATCGCTAAACTGATACGGGATAACTCACCACCAGAAGCTACTTTAGCTAATGCACGTAAAGGCTGCCCAGGGTTGGCACTTACTTGAAACTCAATACTTTCTAAGCCATTAGGATCTAACTGGATAGTTTTTGTGCGATTTAGCTCAATAGTAAAACGCCCTCCTGGCATACCCAGTTTTTGCATTTGCTGTTGCACTGCGTCAGAGAGTTTTTTGGCAGCTTGACCGCGTTTTTGACTCAGTTTTTCAGCTTGTTTCTGATAGTTTTTAGCCAGCTCCTCTACCTGTATGTTGAGCTGTTCTTGTTGGCTGTCGTCAGCATTCAAGGCTTCTAATTGAGTAAACAAGTCCTGTTGGAGTTGGTTTAATTCATGCGGCTGCACGCGATGCTTACGTGCTAAGCTATAAATAGCATCTAAGCGTGCCTCTATCCACTGTTGGCGTTCAGGATCGGCATCAAAGTGATCACAAAAGCGATTTAGCTCGCCAACAGCCTCCTCAACTTGAATTTGTGCACTGGCGATTAGGTTGGTTGCCTCAGTTAAAGCTTGGGGGGCGCCTTGCATGGAGGATAAACGATGCAAGCAGGTATTTAGAATGCTTAATACATTGGCGCTATCATTCTCACTACAGAGCTCAATCACTTGACGGCAGTTTTGCAGTAAACCAACAGCGTTGGTCAGGGTACGATGCTCGTTTTCTAGCTCGTCTAACTCATTCTCGCCTAGGCTAAGTTGATCAAGTTCCTCTAGCTGATAGCTGAGTAACTGGTGTTGTGCGCGTTGTTGTTCATTGCTTTGTGTAAGTTGCTCTAATTTACCTTTGCAACTGCGCCATTGATTGGCCAGTTGAGCTACTTCACTGGCTAGTTGGCTGGTGGTGGCGAACTCATCAAGTAAACGGCGATGGGTTTCTGGTTTGAGCAGTGAGTGGTGCTCATGCTGGCTATGAATATCAATTAAGTGTTCACCTAAGGCTTTAAGGTCGCCTAAGGTACAGCTGCTACCATTAATATATGCGCGGGAACGGCCTTCCGGGGTAATAACACGACGTAGAATGCACGACTCTTCTGCAGCTAAATCGCGTTCTGCCAGCCATGCTTTAGCTTCTGGAATATCTTTTAAGTCAAAGGTAGCACTAATTTCGGCTTTATCTGCATTGGGTCTGACTATTCCAGCCTCTGCTCTATCACCTAATGCCAAACCGAGAGCATCGAGCATAATAGATTTACCCGCACCTGTTTCGCCCGTAATGGTGCTCATGCCTGAGGAAAGCTCTAATTCTAAATGATCAACGATAGCGTAGTTAGTGATGGTCAGTTGTACCAGCATAGCCGTTCTCCAAATTAATGGCTGTTCATTTATACAGTTAAAATATAGGTTTTGGCAATAGTTTCTCTTGGCTTTATGTAAAAAATAAAAATAGTCCACATTTTTGATGTTGTCTCTTGAAGCTAGGCTAGCTCATCCCCATATAACCAGCCAAGTGCCAAAAGACGTTGCACATAGGAGCACACATGACTAACGAAACAAATCACGAAGAAAACCTAGTTGAGCCAGAAAGTTCAGCACAGCAAGCTGACGTAGAAGAGCTAGAGCAAGCACCAACTGAAGACTTAGCAGAGCGTGTAGCTCAGTTAGAAGGTGAGTTGGCCGATAGTAAATTACGCGCTGCAGCGGAAATTCAAAATATTCGCCGTCGCGCTGATCAAGATGTAGAAAAAGCACATAAGTTTGCGCTAGAAAAGTTCGCTAATGATTTACTAGCAGTGGTTGATGCACTTGAGCGTGGCTTGGCTATGACGAATGCTGAAGATGAAGCCAATAAAGCGGTGCGTGAAGGTATGGAGCAAACATTAAAGCTCTTTTTAGACACCTTAAAGCGCCACAATATTGAACAAATTAACCCATTAGGTGAGCCATTCAATCCAGAGCAGCATAATGCTGTTTCTATTCAACCAAGTGCAGATATGGAACCTAATAGCGTGTTACAGGTTTTCCAGCCAGGTTATTTAATTAATGGGCGAGTTATGCGTCCAGCGATGGTTGTCGTAAGCCAAGCAGTTTAATAGAGCAATTAGCAGTAGGGCTTGAAATATAAAAACCAGCCCATATTTATTAAAGCAAGATTAAATGGCGCAGCATAAAAGAAATTTAGGCTGTGTACTTCAAAGAGTTTCGGAGAGTTAATCATGGGAAAAATTATTGGTATTGACCTAGGTACAACTAACTCTTGTGTATCCGTGCTTGAAAACGGTGTTACAAAAGTTATTGAAAACGCAGAAGGTGCGCGTACTACTCCATCTATTGTTGCTTATGCCAACGATGGTGAAGTGCTTGTCGGTCAGTCTGCAAAACGTCAGGCAGTAACTAATCCAAAAAATACGCTATTTGCGGTTAAGCGTTTGATTGGTCGTCGTTTTGACGAAGAGGTTGTGCAAAAAGATATTAAGTTAGTGCCTTTTACCATCACTAAAGCTGACAATGGCGATGCTTGGGTTGAAGTGAAAGGTGACAAATTAGCACCACCACAAATTTCAGCTGAAGTGCTGAAAAAAATGAAAAAAACAGCAGAAGATTACCTAGGCGAAAAAGTAACTGAAGCTGTTATTACAGTACCAGCTTACTTTAATGATAGTCAGCGCCAAGCGACTAAAGATGCCGGTCGTATTGCTGGTCTTGATGTTAAACGTATTATTAACGAACCAACTGCAGCAGCCTTAGCTTACGGCTTAGACAAATCCAAAGGTGACCACACCATTGCAGTGTATGACTTAGGTGGCGGTACTTTTGACGTTTCTATCATTGAAATTGCTGATATTGATGGTGTTCAACAGTTTGAAGTATTAGCCACCAATGGGGATACTTTCCTAGGTGGTGAAGACTTTGACTTGCGCTTAATCGACTATTTAGCCGATGAGTTCAAAAAAGAAAATGGTGTTGACCTTAAAGGCGACCCATTAGCAATGCAACGTCTAAAAGAAGCAGCTGAAAAAGCGAAAATCGAACTTTCTTCAGCACAGCAAACAGATGTTAACTTGCCTTACATTACGGCCGATGCAACTGGCCCTAAACACTTAAACGTGATTATCTCGCGTGCCAAACTAGAGTCATTAGTTGAAGACCTTGTACAGCGCACTTTAGAGCCAATCCGTACCTCATTAAAAGATTCAGGCTTAGATGCTAAAGCTATTGATGAAGTGATTTTAGTGGGTGGTCAAACACGTATGCCGCTGGTGCAAAAAACTGTAACTGAGTTTTTTGGTAAAGAGCCACGTAAAGACGTAAACCCAGATGAAGCTGTTGCTATGGGTGCGGCAATTCAAGGTGGCGTATTGGCAGGTGATACAAAAGACGTTCTGTTGTTAGACGTTACACCACTGTCGCTAGGTATTGAAACCATGGGCGGTGTAATGACAGTACTAATTGAGAAAAACAGCACTATTCCAACGAAGAAGTCGCAAACTTTCTCAACAGCAGATGACAACCAAAATGCAGTGACTATTCATGTGCTACAAGGCGAGCGCAAGCAAGCTGCACAGAACAAGTCTTTGGGGCAATTCAATCTATCAGACATTCCGCCAGCACCACGTGGCGTGCCACAAATTGAAGTAACTTTTGACATTGATGCGAACGGTATTTTAAACGTATCAGCAAAAGACAAAGCAACAAACAAAGAGCAGTCT
This sequence comes from Pseudomonas sp. F1_0610, assembly GCF_047470865.1. Taxonomy (NCBI): domain Bacteria; kingdom Pseudomonadati; phylum Pseudomonadota; class Gammaproteobacteria; order Pseudomonadales; family Pseudomonadaceae; genus Pseudomonas; species Pseudomonas sp. F1_0610. The sequence goes on along the minus strand of NZ_JAZDRH010000004.1, from coordinate 25,698 downwards.
ATCGTCATTAAAGCAAACTCAGGCTTAAGTGACGAAGAAGTTGATCAAATGATTCGCGATGCAGAAGCTAATGCTGAAGAAGATCGCAAGTTTGAAGAGCTAGCAGCAGCACGTAACCAAGGTGATCAATTAGTGCATGCAACGCGCAAAATGATAACCGAGGCAGGCGATAAAGCTACTGATGAAGAAAAAGCGAAAATCGAAGAAGCGGTTAAAGCGCTTGAAGATGCAGTAAAGGGCGATGACAAAGCAGAGATTGAAGCTAAGGTTCAAGCCTTATCAGAAGCTAGTGCACCATTAGCACAAAAAATGTACGCTGAAGCGCAACCGCAAGAAGGTGGCGAACAAGCTCAAGGAAGCAAAGCAGCTGATGACGATGTAGTTGATGCTGAGTTTGAAGAAGTAAAAGACAAAGATAACAAGTAAGCCTGCGCTGAAGTTATCTTGCTAGTCAACTACGGCTGTCTAGCAACTCAACGCGGGGGCATTGCTCCCGCGTTGTCGCGTTTAGATAGTTAAGTCATCCGGAGTAAAAGTTATGGCAAAACGTGATTATTATGAAGTGCTCGGCGTTGAGCGCGGTGCGACTGAGGCTGAACTGAAAAAAGCCTATCGCCGTTTAGCAACCAAGTACCATCCTGACCGCAATCCGGATAACAAAGAAGCAGAAGAAAAATTCAAAGAAGCTAATGAGGCTTATGAGATTTTATCTGATGCAGATAAACGCGCGGCCTATGATCGTTATGGGCATGCTGGGGTTGATCCAAATATGGGGGGTGGCGCTGGTGCAGGTGGATTTGCTGGTGGCAACTTCTCAGATATTTTTGGTGATGTCTTTAGTGATTTCTTTGGCGGCGGTGGGCGCTCGTCACGTAATGGTCCGCAGCGTGGTAGCGACTTACGTTACAATATTGAGTTAACGCTGGAAGAAGCAGTACGCGGTACTACGCAAACTATTAAAATTCCAGTGGCAGTAGTTTGTAAAAGCTGTGATGGTTCAGGGGCTAAAAAAGGTACCTCACCAACCACTTGTGCAACCTGTAATGGTGTAGGTCAAGTGCGTATGCAGCAAGGTTTCTTTGCTGTTCAGCAGGAATGCCCACGCTGTCATGGTACGGGGCAGATGATTACAGATCCTTGTAATAGTTGTCATGGCCATGGTCATGTGGAAGAAAATAAAACCTTGTCTGTGAAAATTCCAGCTGGGGTCGATAATGGCGATCGAATTCGCTTGGCAGGAGAGGGTGAAGCAGGCGCCAAAGGCGGTCCAGCGGGGGATCTTTATGTTGTTGTGCATGTGAAACGACATGAGATTTTTGAGCGTGATGGAAGCAACCTGCATTGTGAAGTTCCTATTAACTTTGCTGACGCTGCTTTAGGTGGTGAAATTGAAGTGCCCACCTTAGATGGTCGAGTAAAGCTAAAAATTCCAGAAGGCACACAAACAGGAAAAATGTTCCGCCTGCGTGGTAAAGGCGTTAAACCTGTGCGTAGTAGTACGGTAGGTGACTTGCTTTGCCGTGCGGTAATTGAAACACCAGTAAAACTGGATAAGCGTCAACGGGAATTGTTAGAAGAATTTCGCTCCACCTTAAAAGGCAATAATGGTAATTCACCACGTGCGTCTGGCTGGTTTGAAGGTATGAAGCGTTTTTTTAACGACCTGTAATTAGACTTTGCCTTTAGATTCTTGCTGAAATTGCAAAAAATATAGCTGCAAATAGCGAGCATTAGGGTTTAGCTAAAAAGAAAAAAGCCAGTTTGTGATTTAATATGCAAACTGGCTTTTTATTTTGGTAGTCTTAGCGCCTTGCAAAAATAATCACAGGTGTAGCAAATGTCACGTATCGCAGTGATGGGCGCCGCTGGGCGCATGGGGAAAACGCTTATTGAAGCAGTGTGTCAAACAGAAACAGGTGAATTGACCGCAGCAATTGATCGACCAGATAGTAGTTTAATTGGTGCCGATGCCGGTGAACTAACAGGTTTAGGTAAGATTAGCGTACCATTAGTAGCTGATCTGCGTGATGTTTTAAATGATTTTGATGTACTCATCGACTTCACTCATCCTAGCGTCACTTTAAAAAACCTTGAAATTTGCCGCCAAGCTAAAAAAGCGATGGTTATTGGCACCACAGGTTTTAGCCTACAAGAACGTGAACTCATTGTTCAGGCCGGTAAGGAAATTCCTATTGTATTTGCTGCTAATTTTAGTGTAGGTGTAAACCTTTGTTTAAATCTGCTAGATACTGCTGCCCGTGTATTAGGCAATGATGTAGATATTGAGATTCTTGAAGCACATCATCGTCATAAAGTAGATGCGCCTTCTGGCACTGCCTTACGTATGGGTGAAGTTGTGGCTAATGCGCTGGGCCGTGATTTAGAGCAGGTGGCAGTTTATGGGCGAGAAGGTCAAACGGGGGCGCGTAAAGCTGAAACCATAGGTTTTGCTACCGTACGTGCTGGCGATATTGTAGGGGATCATACAGTATTGTTTGCAGCAGATGGCGAGCGTGTTGAAATTACCCATAAAGCCTCTAGCCGAATGACCTTTGCCAAAGGCGCTGTGCGTGCTGCAGTATGGCTAAAAGAGAAGCCGGCAGATCTTTATGATATGCAAGATGTATTAAATTTACGGTGATAACTTTTTCTTTGCGCAAAAGTAGGCTAAACTACTGCTTTAGTGTATCCACTAGAAGTGTGCTTATGAATTCATAAAAAAGCGGAATGATGTTTCTCTACGTCATTCCGCTTTTTTGCGGAAAAAATCTGCACAAACGGCTCGAAATACGGGAGGTCTTCTTGACTAAGCCAGCCATCCTCGCCCTTGCTGACGGCAGCATCTTTCACGGCGAAGCCATTGGTGTCGACGGGCAAACCGTCGGTGAAGTGGTATTCAATACGGCCATGACAGGCTATCAGGAAATTCTTACAGACCCATCATATGCCAAACAAATAGTCACTTTGACTTATCCGCATATTGGCAACACCGGCGTAACACCTGAGGATGCAGAATCTTCTAATGTATGGTCGGCAGGTTTGGTAATCCGCGATTTACCCTTGCTATCAAGTAGTTGGCGCGAAAAACAGACATTAGGTGATTACCTAAAAGAGCATAATGTTGTCGCTATCGCTGGCATTGATACGCGTCGCCTAACACGTATTTTACGTGATAAAGGTGCTCAAAATGGTTGTATTTTAGCAGGTGAAAACGCAACTGAAGAAAAAGCACTTGAATTAGCACGCGGTTTCTCTGGCTTAAAAGGCATGGATTTAGCCAAAGAAGTGACCACGCAAACCGCCTATGAGTGGCGTAGTGCGCCTTGGGTATTAAAAACAGATAGCCATCCTGAAATTCCAGCTGCTGATTTACCTTTTCATGTAGTAGCGTACGATTTTGGAGTGAAGCGCAATATTTTACGTTTACTGGTGGCGCGCGGTTGTCGCTTGACTGTAGTGCCTGCTACAACGCCAGCCAGTGAAGTATTAGCTATGCAGCCGGATGGCGTATTTTTATCCAATGGTCCTGGTGATCCAGAGCCTTGTGACTATGCGATTAACGCTATTAAGCAGATATTAGAAACGGATATTCCTGTTTTTGGTATTTGCTTAGGCCATCAGTTGTTGGCTTTAGCATCTGGTGCTAAAACCATGAAAATGGCAAATGGCCATCATGGTGCCAACCATCCTGTGCAAGACCTAGAAACAGGCGTAGTGATGATCACTAGTCAAAATCATGGTTTTGCGGTAGATGAAAATAGCTTGCCTGCAACAATTAAACCTACCCATAAATCATTGTTTGATGGCACGTTGCAAGGTATTGCGCGTACTGACAAAGTTGCCTTTAGTTTCCAAGGCCACCCTGAAGCAAGCCCAGGGCCTAATGACGTCAGTGTGTTGTTTGATCGCTTTATTCAAGCAATGCAAGCTAAATTAGGTTAAGCACATGTTAGCAGGCGTTGGTATCCCAGACGTATGGACCTACTTGCTAGGTACTATAGCTATTGTTCTGTTACCAGGGCCAAACTCCTTGTTTGTTCTGGCAACGGCTGCTCAACGTGGAATCGCCGCAGGCTATCGAGCCGCCTGCGGTGTATTTTTAGGTGATAGTGTACTAATGCTAGCAACCGCCTTAGGCGTGGCTTCATTACTACACACATTTCCTGTGCTATTTATCCTAATTAAAAGCTTAGGTGCAGCTTACCTCGTGTGGCTTGGGGTAAATATGTTGCGCGGTGTTTGGAAGAAAATGTATCAAACAGCGCCAATAGATGAGCTAAAAGCAGTGCCTAAGGTAGTGGCTAAGCCACTGACAAAAGCTTTTTTGCTTAGTTTGTCTAATCCCAAAGCAATTTTATTTTTCGTGTCATTCTTCATTCAGTTTGTTGATCCTAAATACGCCTACCCAGGATTATCATTCTTGATTTTGGCCGTTATTTTGCAAGTGATTAGCTTTGTTTACTTAAGCTCCTTGATTTTTACTGGTGCCCGCCTTGCACAATGGTTTGCTCAGCGTAAACGCTTAGCTGCTGGTGCAACTACTGGAGTGGGCGCCTTGTTCGTCGGCTTTGGCGTGAAGCTGGCAACCGCTACTTTGTCCTGATTATTACGAGAGTCCCATGCCAAAACGTACAGATATTAAAAGCATCCTCATTATCGGCGCAGGTCCTATTGTTATTGGTCAGGCTTGTGAGTTTGACTATTCAGGTGCACAAGCCTGTAAAGCCCTGCGTGAAGAAGGTTTTCGCGTTATTTTGGTGAATTCAAACCCTGCCACCATTATGACTGACCCAGCAATGGCTGATGCTACTTACATTGAACCTATCAAGTGGCAAACTGTTGCAAAAATTATTGAAAAAGAACGTCCAGATGCACTCTTGCCAACCATGGGTGGACAAACAGCACTGAACTGCGCGTTAGATCTAGAGCGTCATGGTGTGTTAGAAAAATTTGGCGTTGAAATGATTGGCGCTAATGCAGATACCATTGATAAAGCCGAAGATCGCTCTCGTTTTGACAACGCTATGCGCAATATTGGTCTTGCCTGTCCGCGCTCTGGCATTGCCCATAACATGGAAGAAGCGTACGGCGTATTAGATGAAGTAGGCTTCCCATGTATTATTCGCCCAAGCTTTACCATGGGCGGTACAGGCGGTGGTATTGCTTATAACCGCGAAGAGTTTGAAGAAATCTGTACACGCGGTCTAGATCTGTCGCCAACTAATGAACTGCTTATTGATGAGTCGTTAATTGGCTGGAAAGAGTATGAAATGGAAGTTGTCCGCGATAAAAAAGACAACTGCATTATTGTCTGCTCTATCGAAAACTTTGACCCAATGGGCGTGCATACAGGCGACTCTATTACAGTAGCTCCAGCGCAAACCTTGACGGATAAAGAATATCAAATCATGCGTGACGCTTCTTTAGCAGTTATGCGTGAAATTGGTGTTGAAACAGGCGGTTCTAACGTTCAGTTCGGTATTGATCCAAAAGATGGCCGCATGGTTGTTATTGAGATGAATCCGCGTGTTTCGCGCTCATCTGCTTTAGCTTCTAAAGCTACAGGTTTCCCTATTGCTAAAATTGCCGCCAAACTGGCTGTTGGCTACACGCTAGATGAGCTGGATAACGATATTACTGGTGGTCGTACACCTGCTTCTTTTGAACCAAGCATTGACTATGTAGTGACTAAAGTACCGCGCTTTGCTTTTGAAAAATTCCCCAAAGCAGATGCCCGCTTAACAACACAGATGAAGTCTGTGGGCGAAGTTATGGCTATTGGCCGTACTTTCCAAGAATCAGTTCAAAAAGCGCTGCGTGGTTTAGAAGTAGGTGTGAGCGGTTTCGATCCAATTATGGATATTAGTGTTAGCGATGCGGCTTCTATTTTACGTCGCGAACTAACAGTGCCAGGTGCTAATCGCATATGGTATATCGCCGATGCATTCCGTTTTGGGATGACCTTAGAGGAAGTGTATAACCTCACCAAAATCGACCATTGGTTCTTAATCCAAATTGAAGACTTAGTAAAAGAAGCTGAGCGTTTGAAAACAATAGGACTGGCTGATATTAACCAGCGTCTAATGTTTAAACTAAAGCGTAAGGGTTTTTCTGATGCACGCTTGGCTAGCCTATTAGGCGTTAGTGAGAAAAACTTACGTTCGCGCCGTCAGCAGCTAGGCGTTCAGCCAGTGTATAAGCGTGTTGATACTTGCGCAGGTGAGTTTGCTACTGATACAGCTTATATGTACTCAACCTATGAAGAAGAGTGCGAAGCTAACCCGTCTAGTCGTGATAAAATCATGATTTTAGGTGGTGGCCCGAACCGTATTGGTCAAGGTATTGAATTTGACTACTGCTGTGTACATGCAGCACTAGCAATGCGTGAAGACGGTTACGAAACTATCATGGTTAACTGTAACCCAGAAACCGTATCAACCGACTATGACACCTCTGATCGCCTGTACTTTGAGCCTGTCACTTTAGAAGATGTGCTTGAAATTGTACGTGTTGAAAAACCAAAAGGTGTGATTGTTCAATACGGTGGCCAAACACCATTGAAAATCTGTCGCGCACTAGAAGAAGCAGGCGTACCTATTATTGGTACAAGCCCAGATGCTATTGACCGCGCTGAAGACCGTGAGCGCTTCCAGCAAATGGTACAACGCTTGAACTTGCGTCAACCGCAGAATGCGACTGCACGTAGTGAAGAAGAAGCCATTATTGCTTCACGTAGCATTGGTTATCCGTTAGTGGTTCGCCCATCTTATGTATTGGGTGGTCGTGCCATGGAAATTGTGCATGACGAAGATGAATTAAAACGCTATATGCGTGAAGCAGTACAGGTGTCTAATGATAGCCCAGTATTGCTAGATCACTTCCTCAATAGTGCGATCGAAGTAGATATTGACGCTATTTGTGATGGCGAGCAGGTGGTTATTGGCGGCATTATGCAGCATATCGAGCAAGCAGGAGTGCACTCTGGTGACTCAGCCTGTTCATTGCCAGCTTACTCACTAGCAGCACACATTCAAGAGGCTATTCGTGATCAAGTTAAACGTATGGCGTTAGAGCTAGGCGTAATTGGTTTGATGAACGTACAGATGGCAGTACAAGGTGAAGATATTTACGTGCTTGAGGTTAATCCACGTGCTTCACGTACTGTACCTTTTGTGTCTAAATGTATTGGCGACTCCCTTGCTAAAATTGCAGCCCGCGTCATGGCAGGTAAGAAATTATCTGAAATTGGATTTACTAAAGAAATTATTCCAAATTATTACAGCGTGAAAGAGGCAGTATTCCCGTTTGCTAAATTCCCTGGAGTAGACACTATTCTTGGCCCTGAAATGAAATCAACGGGCGAGGTAATGGGGGTAGGTGCAAGCTTTGCCGAAGCCTTTGCTAAAGCGCAAATGGGAGCCAGCGAACAGTTACCAACAGGGGGGGTTGCTTTCCTCAGTGTGCGTGACGATGATAAGCCTTATATTGTGGAAATTGCTCGCAATTTAGTGGCATTAGGCTTTGCGGTAGTTGCCACTTCAGGTACGGCGCGTATCATTGAAGATGCAGGTGTACCTGTTCGTCAGGTTAATAAAGTAACTGAAGGTCGCCCACATATTGTTGATATGATCAAGAATGGTGAAGTAAGCTTGATCATTAATACAACAGATGGACGTCAGTCGATTACCGACTCCTTCTCTATTCGTCGTAATGCCTTGCAGAACAAAGTCTATATCACCACCACTTTGGCGGCTGGTCAGGCTGTTTGTGAAGCGCTGAAGTTTGGTCCTGAAAAGACTGTTCGCCGCTTGCAAGACTTGCACACAGGAATGAATGCGTGACAAAGTTTCCAATGACAGTCCAAGGCGCTCGCGCCTTGGAAGATGAATTAAAAATCCTAAAAACAGAGCGCCGCCCAGCGATCACAGAAGCTATTGCAACAGCACGTGAGCTAGGGGACTTAAAAGAAAACGCCGAATACCATGCTGCTCGCGAGCAGCAAGGTATGGTTGAAGCGCGTATTCGTGATATTGAAGGGCGCTTATCCGCTGCACAAATTATTGATATTTCAACTATTCCTCATTCTGGAAAAGTAATTTTTGGCACTACTGTGGATATTGAAAATGTAGAAACAGGTGAAGAACTTACGTATCAGATTGTGGGAGAAGACGAAGCGGATATTAAGCTCAGTAAAATATCAGTCACTTCACCTATTGCTCGCGCGTTAGTGGGTAAAATGGAAGGTGATGTCGCTGTAGTACAAACGCCAGGCGGTGTTGTTGAGTATGAAATTCTTGAAGTGAAGCATATTTAAAATGGCATCACTGCAAGCACCACGTATTACATGGCAGCTCGCTCAAACCTTTTGGGTGGGCGCTGTGTGGATGCTGCAATTTGTATTCTTACCCGCACTCTTGAAGGCTGGCTTTGCTGATGTTTTGGTACAAGAGGTAGCAAAAGGCATGCGGCCATTGGTGATAGGTTTTGCACTATTGTGCACTGGTCTGCAGCTGGTTGCGCTAGGGCAAAGCTTGCAATGGAAACTGTGGTGGAAAGATGTGCGTGCACAACTATTGCTGGCAGTTATTGCGTTGTCTATTGTATTTTTTACAGTGTGGCTGCTATTACCTAAATACCTCTACTGGCAGATGTATTGCTATCTTGCAGTAGCTGTTTTAGGGTTGCTCTTGGTTATTCAGCCTAGTCCAAAATAAAAGAGGAAGCTCAGCTTCCTCTTTTATTAATCATTCCTGAAAACGTAGTAAGTTTGACAGGTTTTTATTAGGCTTAGGGTTTTTGCGGTAGATCAAAGCCATTTTTCCTATGCTTTGAACCAGTAAAGCACTAGACGCTTGGCAAAGTTCGTCTAAAATGACTTTACGGTCATCGCGCTCAGGTAAGCGGATTTGTACTTTGATCAGTTCATGATCATTGAGTGCGCGATCAATTTCAGCAAGCACGTTTTCCGTCAAACCATTATCAGCTACGGTTACAACCGCTTTTAGATGATGGCCGATGGATTTAAATTTTTTCTTTTGCTCTTGAGTGAGCGACATAATCGACCTCGGTGTCGTATTTGCAGATAAATAAGATGGCTAGTTTACCTTAGCTATCGCCTAAGAGGTATCACGTGGCACGATCTAAAAGCAGTCAACGCTGGTTAAAAGAGCATTTTGATGATCCTTATGTAAAAATGGCACAAAAGGATGGTTATCGCTCGCGCGCTAGCTATAAATTGCTAGAAATTCAGGACAAAGATAAAATTTTACGCCCTGGAATGACCGTGGTGGATTTAGGCAGTGCTCCAGGCGGTTGGTCACAAGTAACTAGCCGCATCATTGGTGATAAGGGTACTTTAATTGCATCCGATATTCTACCAATGGATAGTATTGCTGATGTAACCTTCATCCAAGGGGACTTTACTGAGGATAAGGTGTTTGAGCAAATTCTTGCTGCGATAAATAATAATCCAGTACACCTTGTAATTTCAGATATGGCACCCAATATGAGTGGTATACGCACTGCAGATCAAGCAGGTGCTATGTATTTGTGTGAACTGGCATTAGATTTGGCTAGTCGTGTTTTGCGCCCAGGTGGTGATTTTCTCATCAAGATTTTCCAAGGTGACGGTTTTGATGTGTACTTGAAAGAGGTGCGCTCACGGTTTGAAAAAGTACAGATTCGAAAACCGTTGTCCTCTCGAGACCGATCACGTGAACAGTATCTGTTAGCACGCGGTTTTAAAGCTGAGTAGACGATATAAATCAATTTTTGTTACAGGCAACACAAGCCATGTAGGCAGATCTGTAGTAAGTTATAGTTGTGAGAACAGTTATCTACATCGGGTTACGCTTGCAGAGGGCTACTTAAGTGAGTGATATGGCAAAAAATTTAATTCTTTGGCTGGTCATTGCAGTCGTGCTCGTTACAGTTATGAATAACTTTTCCTCGCAAAATGATGCGGGTAAGGTTGATTATTCCGCATTCATTAAAGAAGTGAATGAAGGAAAAATCAGTCAGGTAACAATTGATAACTTGACGATTAATGCTAAGCGTACAGATGGCAGTTTCTTTGAGACAATACGTCCAAACGTTACTGATAATGGTTTGATGGGCGACTTGCTAAACAACAATGTGAAAGTTGTAGGCAAACTGCCAGAAAGACAAAATATCTTTATGCAGCTGTTTATCGCTAGCTTCCCTATTTTAATTATTATTGCTGTCTTTATGTTCTTTATGCGCCAAATGCAAGGTGGTGCAGGTGGTAAAGGCGGTCCTATGGGGTTTGGCAAAAGCAAGGCTCGCCTTTTAGCAGAAGACCAAATCAAAACTACATTGGCTGATGTAGCTGGTTGCGACGAAGCTAAAGAAGAAGTAGGTGAATTGGTTGAGTTCCTACGCGACCCGAGCCGTTTTGAACGCTTAGGCGGTAAAATTCCTCGTGGCGTACTCATGGTTGGTCAGCCTGGTACAGGTAAAACCTTACTGGCTAAAGCAATTGCTGGCGAAGCTAAAGTGCCTTTCTTCTCTATTTCAGGTTCTGACTTTGTTGAGATGTTTGTAGGTGTGGGTGCTTCTCGTGTACGCGACATGTTTGAACAAGCGAAAAAACATGCACCCTGCATTATCTTTATTGATGAAATTGATGCTGTAGGACGCCACCGCGGTTCAGGCATGGGGGGTGGTCATGATGAGCGTGAACAAACACTTAACCAGTTACTCGTTGAAATGGATGGTTTTGAGGTCAATGATGGCGTTATTGTAATTGCCGCTACTAACCGTCCTGATGTACTTGATCCAGCGTTGTTGCGTCCAGGTCGTTTCGATCGTCAGGTTGTAGTAAGTCTGCCGGATATTCGTGGCCGTGAGCAGATTTTAAAAGTGCATATGCGTAAAGTACCTATTGCCGATGATGTGCAGCCAGCCATTATTGCGCGTAGTACGCCAGGCTTTTCTGGTGCAGACTTAGCTAACCTTGTAAACGAAGCGGCACTCTTTGCTGCTCGTGGTGGTAAGCGTTTAGTCACCATGAAAGAGTTTGAGTTGGCTAAAGATAAAATCATGATGGGCGCAGAGCGCAAATCTATGGTTATGTCTGAGAAAGAAAAACTGAACACGGCTTACCATGAAGCAGGTCATGCCATTGTTGGGCGTTTGGTACCTGAGCATGATCCTGTATATAAAGTAACTATTATTCCGCGTGGGCGTGCCTTAGGTGTAACTATGTTTCTTCCTGAGGAAGACCGTTACAGCTTGTCTAAGCGTGGTTTGCTCAGTCAAATTTGCTCCCTGTATGGTGGGCGTATTGCAGAAGAGATGACGCTAGGTATGGATGGTGTTACTACGGGAGCATCCAACGATATTGAGCGTGCCACACAAATTGCCCGCAATATGGTGACCAAGTGGGGCTTGTCTGAAAAGTTAGGTCCCCTGATGTACGTGGAAGAAGAAAATGGCGGCTATTTAGGTCGTGGTGCTAGCCAGGCTTCACATATGTCAGGTGAAACGGCTAAGTTAATTGACCAAGAAGTGCGTGATGTGATTGATCACTGTTATGCTACGGCTAAGCAAATCTTGGAAGATAATCGCGATAAGCTAGATATGATGGCGCAAGCACTGATGAAATATGAAACTATTGATTCAGACCAGATTGATGACATTATGGAAGGCAGAGAGCCACGTGAGCCAAAAGACTGGTCTGATAATAAACCAGGTGGTTCAGGTAATGCATCAGTGGCAGAAGTTACAGAGTTGACTTTGGATGACCCTGAGGATCCTGTAGGAGATCCTGCGAAAAATCATTAAGTGTGTAAAAATGCCGATGTCTACATCGGCATTTTTTATGAGTAAATGAAGAGAATACAAATGCAACTCAAGTGCGGGCAGCGTGTACTGGATTTATCTCGTCCTCATGTGATGGGGATTGTTAATGTCACTCCTGATTCATTTTCAGATGGCGGTCAATATAACAGTCTAGATGCAGCGCTAAAGCGTGCAGAATCTATGGTTCAGTTAGGTGCTACGTTGATTGATATTGGTGGTGAATCGACAAGGCCTGGCGCAGATGAAGTATCTGAGCAAGTAGAGCTAGATCGTGTTGTGCCTGTGGTTGAAAAAATAGCAAAAAATCTTGATGTGGTTATTTCAGTAGACACATCAACGCCTGCAGTGATGTGTGAAAGTCTAAAGGTGGGAGCTGGTTTGATTAATGATGTGCGCTCTTTGTCCAGGGAGGGTGCAATTGAGGCCGTAAAAGATAGCTTGGCGGCCGTCTGTTTGATGCATATGCAAGGCGAACCTCGGACTATGCAAAATGCTCCTCACTATGAGAATGTCACTAACGAAGTTGAAGACTTCTTACGCCATCAAATTGAGCGCTGTGTAGAGCAAGGCATTCAGCGTGAGCGCTTGGTGTTAGACCCAGGTTTTGGCTTTGCAAAAAACCTAGAGCATAATTTATCCTTATTTAAACATATGCAGCAATTGCATAGTTTTAAATTGCCATTATTGGTCGGGGTATCTCGTAAGAGCATGATTGGTCAAGTATTGAATAAAACTACGGATCAGCGCCTTATTGGAAGCGTGGCTCTAGCTCTAATGGCATTTGAGCGAGGTGCTCAAATTCTTCGCGTACATGATGTAGAAGCCACCATGGATGCATTAAAATTGTTTAACGCTGTGCAAGCAGCTGTGTAGGTGTGTAAATGTCAAGAAAGTACTTTGGAACTGACGGTATTCGTGGTGAAGTAGGGCAATTTCCAATAACACCAGATTTTATGCTCAAGCTAGGTTGGGCGGCAGGAATGGCGTTTCGCAAAAATGGTCGAGCGCGCATTTTAATAGGTAAAGACACGCGTATTTCAGGCTATATGTTTGAGTCAGCATTACAAGCAGGGCTGATTGCGGCAGGGGTTGATGTTATGCTGCTAGGACCTATGCCAACACCAGCGATTGCCTATTTAACACGCACCTTTCATGCGGATGCAGGAATTGTTATTAGTGCCTCGCATAATCCATATAACGATAACGGTATTAAGTTTTTTTCTTCAACAGGCACTAAGCTCCCTGATGAAGTTGAAATGATGATTGAGGAGTTAATTGACTCACCTATGACCGTGGTTGAATCCAGTCAACAAGGTAAGGCCTCACGCGTTAATGATGCTGCAGGTCGTTATATTGAGTTTTGTAAAAGCAGTGTGCCAACATCCACTAGTTTTGATGGCCTAAAAGTAGTGCTAGATTGTGCTCATGGCGCCACTTATAAGGTTGCACCTAGTGTTTTTCGTGAGTTAGGTGCGCAGGTTACAGTGATTGGTGATGAGCCTAATGGTTTAAATATCAATGACGGTGTAGGTTCTACCCATTTAGAGCTACTTCGTAAAACTGTTGTTGATCAAGGTGCTGATTTAGGTATTGCTTTTGATGGCGATGGCGATCGTGTATTAATGGTTGATCATACCGGTGCTGTGCTTGATGGCGATGGCATACTCTTTACCATAGCAACCGACTTACAAGACCGAGGATTGCTAACTGAAGGTGCAGGTGTAGTGGGTACCCTAATGAGTAATCTAGGATTAGAGCTAGCACTTAAAGAACGCGGCATAGGCTTCTCGCGCGCTAAAGTAGGGGATCGCTATGTGATTGCTGATATGCAAGAGCGTGGCTGGATGCTAGGTGGAGAGAACTCAGGGCATATCTTATGTGCACATCATGTCACAACGGGGGATGCCATTGTTGCTGCGTTGCAAGTGCTTCGTGCTTTGCAGCGTCGTCAGCATAGCTTGGCAAAAGAACGTTTTGCTTGGAAAAAATTCCCACAGGTTCTGATTAATGTACGCCTGAAAGGCGATAGTGATCCTGTTTCTCATCCAGATGTTGTTAAAGCCTGTGATGAGGTAACTCAAGCTATGCTAGGCCGTGGGCGTGTATTATTACGTAAGTCAGGCACCGAACCACTAGTGCGTGTTATGGTTGAAGGTGATGACGAAGCTATGGTGCAACAATATGCAGAACAACTTGCAGCGCAAGTTGATGCTGTATGTAGTTGATTTTTCTTGCAAGATTGTGCGTTGTTGAGTACTATCTGCGCCCTATTTAGATAAGAGGTCAAGCATGCGTCAAAAACTAGTAGCAGGAAACTGGAAAATGTTTGGTTGCCGCGCTAGCGTTGAACAGCTATTGCTTGATCTGGCTGCGCAGGAATATCCAGCTAATGTTGGAATTGCTGTGTTTCCAAACTTTTTGCATTTACAACAAGTCAGTCAAAACTTGTTATTGCAAAAAAAATGGAATTTAGGTGCGCAAGATTGCGCTACTGAACTAGAGTTGGGCGCATTTACTGGTGAAGTAAGTGCCAAACAGCTCGCAGATGTAAATTGCTCCATGGTTTTAGTGGGGCATTCTGAGCGCCGAATATTGCAATTTGAGAGCGATCAGGTAATATGCCGCAAGTTTATTGCAGCGCAGTCAGCAGGTTTAATTCCAATTTTATGTTTGGGTGAATCCTTAGCTGAGCGAGAGGCGGGCAAAGCAGAAGAAACTGTGTTAACACAGTTAAATGCAGTATTACAGGAAGTAGGTGTAGGTGCTTTTAAGCATGCTATTATTGCCTATGAGCCAGTTTGGGCGATTGGAACAGGTTTAACTGCAACGCCTGAACAAGCACAAGAGATTCATGGTATTATTCGTGGATATCTTAAGCAGCACGATGAATTAATCGGGCAAAGCGTCCAAATACTGTATGGCGGTAGTGTAAAAGCCGCTAATGCTGCTGAGCTGTTTGCAATGGCGGATATCGACGGGGGGCTTGTAGGTGGAGCTTCCCTGAATGCAGAAGAATTTAGTGCGATTTGTCGCGCTGCAGGAAACTAAGATGCTATTGAACGTTATTATCATCGTTCACTTAATTGTGGCGGTAGCGCTAATTGGATTCGTGCTTATTCAGCACGGTAAAGGTGCTGATGCAGGTGCTTCTTTTGGTTCAGGTGCTTCAGCAACAGTGTTTGGATCGCAAGGTTCGGCTAACTTTTTAAGCCGTACAACTGCTATTTTAGCCGCTGTGTTTTTTGCGACTAGTATTGGTTTGGCGTATTACGCAAATGATACTGCTAAGCAGCAAGGTTTGGTGGGTGTTCCGCAGCTACCAGAAGCTGCAGAAGTGGTTGAATTAAAAGCACCAAAAGCTCAAAATGATGATGTGCCTGTTGCGCCTGAAAGTGCAGCGCCACAGACTTCAAATGGTGATGTTCCAACGGTTGAGTAAGTAGCTACAAGTTTTGCCGAGGTGGTGGAATTGGTAGACACGCTACCTTGAGGTGGTAGTGGCCTAAGGCTGTAGGGGTTCGAGTCCCCTTCTCGGTACCAAAAACGAATAACCCGCTACATTGGCGGGTTTTTTCGTAAAAAGAGCGTTGGTTGACAAGGTGCAGGGCGCTCATTAGAATATTGCAGCTTAATTTTTCAATTATGTAATTGATTTTAGAGTGAAGTTGCAAGCGTTTGTATTCTAGCCGGCCCCATTTAGGGGCTTTTTCATGGCTAAACGTTCTGTGCCAATGCAAATGGCGGTTTTCAAGGATGGGCGTTATGCCCATTTTTTATTTTTAGGCTTGAAGGAGGGTGCATGGCAAGCAAACTTGAACAGTTGCAAGACATGTTAGCTCCGGTAGTTGAGGCACTTGGCTTTCAATTCTGGGGTCTTGAGTTTATCTCCCAAGGACGCCACTCACTGTTAAGAGTATTTATTGATAGTGAAAAGGGTATCTATATTGATGATTGTGAAGCAGTTAGTCGTCAATTAAGTGCAGTTCTGGATGTTGATGATCCTATCTCTACGGAATACACCTTAGAAGTGTCATCTCCTGGAATGGATCGCCCCTTGTTTACCTTGGCACAATATGCAGCATTTGCAGGTGAACAAGTGAAAATTCGTTTGCGCACACCATTTGATGGTAAACGCAATATTACAGGTATTCTGCAAGGAGTTGAGGAAGAAGATGTCGTTGTACGAGTTAGCGACGAAGAATATCTTTTACCCATCGACCAAATTGATAAGGCCAACATTGTCCCGAATTTTGATTAACGACGTGGATCCCGCGGGTTCAAAGGATTGCGCAAGGCGAGGCATGCAATGAGTAAAGAAATATTGCTGGTTGTAGAATCAGTATCTAACGAAAAGGGTGTTCCACCAGGCGTTATTTTCGAAGCACTGGAGCAGGCCCTAGCGACAGCAACAAAAAAACGTTACGACGAAGAAGTAGATGTCCGTGTGGTTATTAATCGCACAACAGGCAGCTATGAAACTTTCCGTAAATGGACAGTAGTTACTGATGAAGAACTGGATGATCCAGCGTTTCAAGTAACTGAAGATATGCCAAAAGCGATGGAATATAACGCCAAAGTAGGCGAAACCATTGAAGAACAGATTGAGTCTGTCGATTTTGGTCGTATTGCTGCACAAACTGCAAAGCAAGTGATTGTACAAAAAGTACGTGAAGCTGAGCGTGCACAAGTAATTGAAGCTTACCGTTCTAAAGTAGGTGAGATACTACTAGGAACAGTGAAGAAAGTAACACGTGATAACATCATCGTTGACCTTGGTAATAACGCTGAAGCATTACTAGGACGTGATGAAATTATCCCACGTGAAACCTTCCGCGTAGGCTCTCGTGTACGGGCTTTACTAAAAGAGATTCGTAACGAAAACCGTGGTCCACAATTAATTCTTTCGCGTACTGCGCCAGAGATGATTATTGAGCTGTTTCGTATTGAAGTGCCTGAAATCTATGAAGGCCTTATCGAAATTATGACGGCAGCACGCGATCCTGGCTCACGTGCGAAAATTGCGGTACGTTCAAAAGATAAACGAATTGATCCACAAGGTGCCTGTATTGGTATGCGCGGTTCTCGCGTACAAGCTGTATCGGGTGAACTAGGTGGTGAGCGTGTTGACATCGTGCTTTGGGATGATAATCCAGCGCAGTTTGTTATTAACGCCATGGCTCCTGCGCAAGTAGTAGCTATCATCGTAGATGAAGATGCCCATTCTATGGACATTGCTGTGGCTGAAGATAATTTAGCGCAAGCGATTGGTCGTGGTGGTCAGAACGTGCGTTTAGCAACTCAGTTAACGAACTGGACGTTAAATGTGATGACCGAAGACGACATTCAAGCACGTCAACAAGCAGAAACAGGTAGCTTGCTACAATTGTTTGTTGATGAACTCGAAGTAGATGAGGATCTTGCAGCTATATTGGTTGAAGAAGGTTTTGCAACGCTTGAAGAAGTTGCTTATGTACCAATGGAGGAGATGCTCAATATCGACGGATTTGACGAAGATATTGTAAATGAGCTACGTACTCGTGCCAAAGATCGCCTATTAGCGCGAGCTATTGCCACTGAGGAAAAACTGGCCGATGCACAGCCTGCTCAAGATTTATTAGATCTTGAAGGCGTAAGCAAAGAGCTTGCTGTAGAATTGGCAGTACGCGGTGTGCTCACCCGCGAAGACCTAGCCGAGCAATCAATTGATGATCTGCTCGAGATCCAAGGCATGGATTCAGAACGTGCCGGCAAGCTGATCATGGCCGCCCGCGCCCACTGGTTTGAATAAGCAAGTTGCGGCCTGAGGAGAAAAGAGCATGACGCAAGTCACGGTTAAAGATTTGGCCAAAGAGGTCAATACATCAGTAGAGCGCTTGCTTGAGCAAATGCGCGATGCTGGATTAGCACATAAAAGTGCTGATCAAGTAGTAAGTAATACAGACAAACAAACATTATTGAGTTTTTTACAAACAGGTGATGCTGATAAAGGTCGTAAAATTACCTTGCAACGTAAAAGTAACAGTACTATTCGCACACCAGGCAGCAAATCAACTATTAGTGTGCAAGTGAAAAAAACACGTACCTATGTGAAGCCAGAAGGAGAGGTTGATCCTGAGGCGGAAAAACGTCGTGAAGATAATGCTAAACGTGAAGCTGCTGATAAAGAGGCTGCACGTATTGAAGCAGAACGCGAACAAGTTGAAGCTAAAGCACGTGCTAAAGCTGAAGAAGAAAAAGCTAAAGAACGCGCTGCTGAGCGTGAGCGTCAACAAGCGCAGAAAAAAGCTCAAGAAGCACCAACGATTAAAAAAGTGGCTATCTCTAAGCCTGTAGCAGAAGAAGATAAGCCTGCTAAAGCTGAGCGTAAGCCGCGTGGTGATCGTCCGCAAGGCGAGCGTCAATCGCGTACTGATCGCCCTCAGGGTGAAAGACAAGCACGTGGTGAGCGTCCAGCACGTGGTGACCGCCCACAAGGCGAGCGTCCAGCACGAGGCGAGCGTCCGCAAGGTGAACGCCCAGCACGTGGCGAGCGTCCGCAAGGTGAACGCCCAGCACGTGGCGAGCGTCCGCAAGGCGAGCGTCCAGCACGTAACGATCGTCCGCAAACTGATAGACAGCCTCGCGGTGATCGTCCACAGCGTGAACCAAGAGATGCAGTTAAGTCAGTGAGCGTCAATAAAGCGCCACGTGGTGGTAATGCATCCTCTATTCTCTCTGTGAGTGTAGCCCCAGCTGATGTGCCTCTACCAACAGAACAGCGTCGTCGTGAAGAACCACGTCGTAAGCGTGAAGTGGATGATGATCGTCGCGATGAGCGTAAAGGTCGTTCAGCTGTGAGTAAAGGCAAAGTTGCATCAACATCACGCATTAATGTGGAAGATGAAGATGGCATGATGTCTCGCCGCGGACGTGGTGGCCGTTCTAAGTCTAAAAAATCACGTAATGAGCATGGTTTCCAAACGCCAACTGGACCTATTGTACGTGAAGTGCAAATTGGTGAAACGATCACTGTATCTGAACTAGCTCAACAAATGTCAGCGAAAGGTGCTGATGTTGTTAAGTTTATGTTCAAACTAGGCTCACCCGTTACCATTAACCAAGTGTTAGACCAAGACACAGCTATTCTTGTTGCTGAGGAAATGGGACACAAGGTTAAACGTGTGAGTGACAATGTGATTGAAGAGCGTTTAGCTGAATCATTAAAACTTGAAGGTGAAGCAGTTAACCGTGCACCTGTAGTTACGGTAATGGGCCACGTTGACCATGGTAAAACCTCACTGCTTGACTACATTCGCCGCACAAAAGTAGCGACTGGCGAAGCCGGTGGTATTACTCAGCATATTGGTGCTTACCACGTTAAAACTACAGGCGGTGACATGATCACCTTCTTAGATACTCCAGGCCATGCTGCCTTTACAGCAATGCGTGCACGTGGCGCACAGGCAACGGATATCGTCATTCTTGTAGTAGCTGCCGATGATGGTGTGATGCCACAAACCGTAGAAGCGATTCAACATGCTAAAGCGGCTGGTGTTCCAGTAATTGTTGCAGTGAACAAAATTGATAAACCAGAAGCAGACCCAGATCGCATCAAAAATGATCTAGCACAGTACGAAGTTATCCCAGAAGAATGGGGTGGCGATACGCAGTTTGTTCATGTATCTGCTAAGCAGGGTACGGGCATTGATGAATTGTTAGAGTCTGTACTGCTTCAATCTGAAGTGCTTGAGCTAACTGCAATCCCAAGCGCGACTGGACGTGGTGTTGTAATTGAATCACGTCTAGATAAAGGCCGTGGCCCAGTAGCTTCAGTGCTCGTACAAAACGGTACTTTACGCCAAGGCGATATGGTGCTGGTAGGCGTGCACTACGGTCGCGTACGTGCAATGCTTGATGAAAACGGTAAAGCGATTAAAGAAGCTGGCCCTTCTATTCCTGTTGAGATTTTAGGTCTTGATGGCACACCAGAAGCAGGCGATGAAGTTTCTGTTATTACGGATGAGAAAAAAGCACGTGAAGTTGCACTCTTCCGCCAAGGCAAGTTCCGTGAAGTTAAGCTCGCCCGTGCACATGCTGGTAAATTGGAAAATATTTTCGAAAGCATGGGGCAAGAAGAGAAGAAAACACTCAACATCGTTCTTAAAGCAGACGTTCGCGGTACGCTTGAAGCATTGCAAGGCTCATTAGCAGACCTTGGTAATGATGAAGTACAAGTGAATGTGGTTGCTGGCGGTGTAGGTGGTATTACTGAAAGTGATGCTAACTTAGCCTTGGCTTCAAACGCAGTTATCTTCGGCTTTAACGTACGTGCTGATGCTGGTGCGCGTAAAATTGTTGAAACTGAGCATTTAGATATGCGCTATTACAACATTATTTACGACATCATCGAAGACGTGAAAAAAGCCTTGTCTGGTATGCTTGGCAGCGATATTCGCGAGCAAATTCTTGGTGTGGCAGAAGTACGTGATGTATTCCGTTCGCCAAAACTTGGCGCTATTGCAGGCTGTATGGTGGTTGAAGGTGTTGTTCACCGTAACCGCCCAATCCGTGTATTACGTGACGATGTTGTCATCTTTGAAGGCGAGCTAGAATCTCTACGCCGCTTTAAAGATGACGTTGCAGAAGTACGTAATGGCATGGAATGTGGTATTGGCGTTAAGAGCTACAATGATGTGAAAGTTGGCGATAAGATCGAAGTTTATGAGAAAGTCGAAGTTGCACGTTCTCTCTAATCGCTAAGCTATCA
This sequence comes from Pseudomonas sp. F1_0610, assembly GCF_047470865.1. NCBI lineage: Bacteria > Pseudomonadati > Pseudomonadota > Gammaproteobacteria > Pseudomonadales > Pseudomonadaceae > Pseudomonas > Pseudomonas sp. F1_0610. The sequence continues at coordinate 5,129 of NZ_JAZDRH010000004.1, read as the reverse complement.
TTAAGCGGCAAGTTCACTGAGTTTAACCGCTCACCTGAACTTGCCGTTTAGTGTTTTTATACGAATGAAATTTACAATAAAGCCTGGCTTTATTCTTTGAGAAAATTTTATGGCTAAACAATACAGTCGTACTCAGCGTGTAGGCGACCAAATTCAGCGTGAATTAGCCATGTTGATTTCACGTGAAGTAAAAGACCCTCGTTTGGGCTTTGTTACAGTTACGGGGGTTGACGTTACGCGCGATATTGGTCATGCAAAAGTCTTTGTCACCATCATGGGTGAAAATACGCCTGAGCAAATTAAGCAAAACTTAATTGTTTTAAATGATTCAGCAGGCTTTTTGCGTTCGTTACTAGGCAAAGTAATGAAATTGCGCAGCGTGCCTCAGTTGCACTTTCATTATGATGCAACAGTCACTCAAGGCGCTCACTTGTCGGCGCTGATTGAAAAGGCCGTAGCGGCTGATCGTCGCCACCAGCCAGTGGCTGATGACGAGGAGTAACTTGTGGCGCAACAACAGGTTAAACGTAAACGTCGTGCAGTTAGCGGCGTCATTATTTTGGATAAACCCTTAGGTTTTAGCTCCAATGCTGCCTTGCAAAAAGTACGCTGGTTGCTAAATGCTGAAAAAGGTGGGCATACAGGTAGTCTTGATCCATTGGCTACCGGTGTTTTGCCACTGTGTTTTGGCGAGGCCACTAAATTTTCGCGTTATTTGTTAGATGCTGACAAATGCTATGAAACAGTAATGCAGTTGGGTGTCACTACGACCACTGCAGATGCAGAAGGTGAAGTGCTTGAGCGCAAGCCCGTCTCTGTAACGCAAGCAGATATTGAATCTGTACTACCTGCATTTCGTGGTGCTATTAAACAAGTTCCACCTATGTACTCTGCCTTGAAAAAAGACGGGCAACCGCTATATAAACTAGCACGCAATGGTGAAACAGTAGAGCGAGAAGCACGTGACGTTACTATTAGCAAGCTTGAACTGTTAGCTGTAAATGGTGACAAAGTAAAATTAAGTGTGGCGTGTAGCAAAGGCACTTATATTCGTAGTTTAGTGGAAGATATTGGCGCGCAATTAGGTTGTGGCGCTCATGTAGCTGAGTTGCGTCGTACACAAGCAGGTCCTTTTGATATTAGCCAAGCTATTAGTTTGGAAAAACTTATAGCATTGCAAGAGCAACAAGACAGCGAAGCATTAGATCAGTTTTTATTGCCGTCGGATTGTGGCTTAACACACTGGCCGATTGTAGAGTTAACCGAGCATAGCAGTTATTATTGGCTGCACGGTCAACCTGTAAGAGGCAATCAAGCACCTCGCTTTGGTATGGTGCGCGTGTATAATCATCAAGCACAGTTTATTGGCATTGGTGAAATGAATGACGACGGATTAGTTGCACCTAAGCGACTAATTCAGTCAAAATAGGCAGGTTGCGATAAGCAACTTGCGTATAGATGAGGATAGCTGTTGGCAGGCACGGTTAATCCTTTATTTTAAACACAAGACATTGTCTTGGCCTGTCCATAGAAGGAGCCCTAACATGGCACTTAGCGCAGCAGAAAAAGCTCAAATCGTTGCAGATTATCAACAAGCTGCAGGCGATACTGGTTCACCTGAAGTACAGGTTGCTTTGTTGACTTTCAACATCAACAAGCTACAAGACCACTTCAAAGCGAACAAAAAAGACCACCACTCACGTCGTGGTTTAATTCGCATGGTTAACCAACGCCGTAAACTACTAGACTACCTAAAAGGTAAAGAACTAGCACGTTACAGCAACTTAATCGCACGTTTAGGCTTACGTCGTTAATATAATTAACGTTGCTTTTGCGATGAACGGGGCCCGAAGCTTCAATAGTACTTGTGCTATTGGCTTCGGGCTTCGTGCTTGTTAAGGCAGTATTTTAGGGGCACTAAGGTCGATACCTTATGTTTCTAGCGATTCCCCCAAGGGTAAATAAAGAGAAGGAAAAATCCGTGAATCCGGTGATTAAACAATTTAAATTTGGTCAATCGACCATCACTCTTGAAACTGGCCGTATTGCGCGTCAAGCGACAGGTGCCGTTTTAGTTAGCGTAGATAATGACGTTAGTGTTTTAGTAACAGTTGTAGGCGCAAAAAACGCCGTTGTAGGGCAAGACTTCTTCCCATTATCAGTGCACTACCAAGAAAAAACTTATGCTGCTGGTAAAATTCCTGGCGGTTTCTTTAAGCGTGAAGCACGTCCATCAGAAAAAGAGACTTTAACGTCTCGTCTGATTGATCGTCCTATTCGTCCATTATTCCCAGAAGGTTTTACCAACGAAGTACAGGTTGTTTGTACCGTTGTTTCAACCAGCAAAAAGACAGATCCAGATATCGCTGCAATGATTGGTACTTCAGCGGCATTAGCAGTTTCAGGTATTCCATTTAGCGGCCCTATTGGCGCAGCACGCGTTGGTTTCCACCCAGAAATGGGCTATTTGCTCAACCCAACGTATGAGCAATTAAAGTCTTCTAGCTTAGACATGGTTGTAGCTGGTACAGAAGAAGCTGTACTAATGGTGGAATCCGAGGCGCAAGAGCTAACTGAAGACCAAATGTTAGGTGCAGTGCTCTTTGCTCACGAAGAATTCCAAGTAGCTATTAAGGCCATCAAAGAATTTGCGCAGCAAGCAGCTAAACCAACATGGGATTGGACAGCGCCTGCAGAAAATACAACTTTGCTAAATGCAATCAAAGCAGAATTTGGTGAAGCTATTTCTCAAGCTTATACCATTACCATCAAACAAGATCGCTATGGCCGCCTCGATGAACTACGCGAGCAAACGGTTGCACGTTTTGCTGGTGATGAAGAAGGCAAACCTTCTGTGCAAGAAGTTAAAGACGCCTTCGGTTTAATTGAATATCGCACTGTTCGTTCAAATATCGTAACGGGCAAACCACGTATTGATGGTCGTGACAACCAAACAGTTCGCCCATTAAATATTGAAGTTGGTGTGTTAGATAAAACTCACGGTTCAGCTTTATTCACACGTGGTGAAACACAAGCGCTAGTAGTGGCTACTTTAGGTACTGCACGTGATGCGCAGTTACTGGATACGCTAGAAGGTGAGCGCCGTGATTCCTTCATGCTGCATTACAACTTCCCTCCATACTCTGTAGGTGAATGTGGTCGCATGGGGGCTACAGGTCGTCGTGAAATCGGTCACGGCCGTTTAGCGCGTCGTGGCGTGCAAGCTATGTTGCCAGCGGAAACAGAATTCCCATACAGCATCCGTGTTGTATCAGAAATTACTGAATCTAACGGTTCAAGCTCTATGGCATCAGTTTGTGGTGCATCGTTAGCGCTAATGGACGCTGGCGTGCCTATGAAAGCACCTGTAGCAGGTATTGCTATGGGCTTAGTTAAAGAAGGCGAGCAGTTCGCTGTATTAACCGATATTTTAGGTGACGAAGACCATCTAGGTGACATGGACTTTAAAGTAGCAGGTACCGCTAAAGGCGTAACTGCACTGCAAATGGACATCAAAATCCAAGGCATCACCGAAGAAATCATGGAGATTGCATTAAACCAAGCTCATACTGCGCGTCAGCATATTCTTGGTGAAATGAACAAAATTATCGCTAGCTCACGCAGCGAATTATCTGACAACGCGCCAACTATGGTTGCGATGAAAATTGATCCAGATAAAATTCGCGACGTTATCGGTAAAGGCGGTGCAACCATTCGCTCTATTTGCGAAGAAACAGGCGCTTCCATTGATATTGAAGACAACGGCGAAGTTAAAATTTTTGGCCAAACCAAAGAAGCCGCGCAAGCTGCAAAACTACGCGTAGAAGCCATTACTGCTGAAGCAGAAATTGGCAAAATCTACGTGGGCAAAGTAGAACGCATTGTTGATTTTGGCGCTTTCGTAAACATCCTCCCAGGCAAAGATGGTTTAGTACATATTTCAATGATCAGCCCAGAGCGCATTGAAAAAGTATCTGACGTACTTAAAGAAGGCGAGCAAGTAGAAGTATTGGTTATGGACGTGGACAACCGCGGCCGTATCAAACTATCTATTAAAGACGTAGCTGCTGCCAAAGAAAAACTAGCGCAAGAACAAGCCTAAGTTTTCTCACAATAAAAATGCCGCGCTTAGCCGCGGCGTTTTTATATCTGTTGAATTATGTATTTGTAATAGTCCACTAAAATGGAACACATTATTAAACAGCTTTTAAGGTTTTGGCTTCATATTGGTCTAGAGATATATTTCCTAGATGAGCATGACGCCTAACTTGGCTATAAAAGGGCTCTATATAATCAATAATATCTGTCACAGCTTGATGTCGACTCAAATATCTTCGATAGTTAATTTGTTCAGACTTCCAGCTTCTAAAAAAGCGCTCAACCACTGCATTATCTAAACAATTTCCCTTACGCCTCATACTGGCTGTTATAGCGTGATATTGAAGGTAAGACTGGAATGCTTCACGGCAAAGGTTAGGAACTGGGGTGCCAGCTTCAGCTTGTTTCAAGATTACCATGATCTGGCTATCAGTAAATCTAGATGGTTTCATACAGAATCTCCGGCTAATACTTTAAGAGAAAATTCTACTTCTGCATCCTTTTATTTTTAGGGGGGATTACCAGATGATGCCCAGTTTGGTAAAAAAGTAGGAAAACATGCTCAGGATTTTGGATTAAAAGCGTCTGATCCGCAAGCGAGGGAAACTGTTCGTTCAACTATATATGATATTGTAGGTAAACCAGATAAAGTTCTATTAGGTGATTTTTCAGGGCAGGCAGCAGTGAAAACATCTCAAAGCAGTAATAGAGGAGCAGTATTATTTCATATAAGAGATTCTAATGTTGTTGTAACAAGATTAGATGGGCAATTTGTTACCATTTTGAAAGATGGTGTTTCAAATCAGTCCGTCCAGTCTGCTTTGAAAAACAATGTTATCCATCCTGTATTGAGTATTAATAAGTAAGGTAAATATAAATGAAACTAAGTGCATGCGAATTAAGTAAGTATAAATTTAATGGCAAAAAACTAAATAATATATCTGGACTCTATTATGCATATGATGGAGAGCTTATTGATGATCCTTGTGTTATAAAAATTGATATTGATGGTGTTGTTTTATATTTATGGA